>DASQDA010000560.1:0-1526 GCA_035634435.1 Polyangiaceae bacterium | reverse complement strand
TTCTTTGCGAGGGGAGCTAGCGCCGCCGAGCTCACTCGCCGAGCGTCTTTTTGACTTTGGCCACGACTTCCTCGATCTTGAACGGCTTCTGGATGTAGTGCTTGGCGCCATGCTGGATTCCTCGAATGACGTCCCCGGGCGCTGCTTTGGCGGTGAGAAAGATGATGGGAATGGCTTTGAGCTGCGGGATCGCGCGAATCCGGGCGGCAACCTGGTAGCCGTCCATGCCTGGCATCATGACGTCCAGCAGCAATAACGCCGGATGCGGTTGCTTGACCGCGAGCTCCACGGCGGCGATGCCGGTTGCCGCGTGGACCACCTCGTAGTGCTGGCCGAGAACCTTGACGAGCATGCCAGCGATAGCGGGGTCGTCCTCCGCCACGAGTACGCGCTTTTTCCGGGCTTCAGGGGCGGTGGGTGCGGACACGGGCGGCAAAAGCTAGCACGGAACACCAGCGAGGTGCGACGAGCCGGGCGACGAGATTACCGGCGCAATAACCGATGTCGTGGAAAGCTCCGCGCGCTAGGTGTAAATGAGAAAGGCGCATGCCGAAGATCCTCCACATCGAGGATGACCCCGCCAATCGACTGTTAGTCCGCAAGCTGCTGACGCCAGCCGGTTTCGAGGTCATTGATGCTGTCGACGGCCTCGAGGGCGTCCGCAAGGCTCGCGATGAGCGGCCTGATCTGGTGTTGGTGGACATCTCCATTCCAGGTTTGGACGGTTACGAGGTCACGTTGCGCTTGCGCTCGGACCCAGACCTCCGCGGTATGCCCATCGTGGCGATCACCGCCGAGGGCAATCGCGATGCGAGCTTGGCGGTTGGCTGCGATGGTTACCTTCAGAAGCCCATCGATGCGCGAAGCTTCGCCGACACCGTGCGCGGCTACCTGCAGGGAAAGCGCGAGAGCGCATCGCCCGACGCCACCGGTCAGCACCTGCGTCTGCAGAGTCAGCGAATCGTCTCGCACCTGGAAGAAAAGATCGCCCAGCTCTCCTCCGCCAATCGCCGCTTGGTCGAGCTCGATCAGGCAAAGAAGGAGTTCTACCGCAACATCTCGCACGAGCTGGCGACGCCCATGACGCCGATCGTCGGGTACATCAAGCTGCTGGTGGACGGTGAGCTCGGCGATTTGACGACGCCGCAGACCAAGGCTCTGCGAGCGATGGACGACTGCGTGCAGCGACTCCGTCGGCTGATCGACAATCTGCTCGATGTCACGGCGCTGGAGACGGGCCGTATGCGCTTCGCGCCGCGGGAGTACGATCTCTCGGATGTGGTGCGCTCGGCCATCGCGCGGCAGCCAGCCCTCGACGATGGCCGGCTTCGCCTGGTTGCCGACCTCCCCAAGCGAGGCTCGCTGCGCGGCACCGGCGATGTGGATCGTATCGGGCGAGCCCTCGACCAGCTGTTCGACAACGCCGCCAAGTTCGTGCCCACGGGCGGTACGGTCGGGGTGCGCGCACGCCGACTTCCTTCGGGGCACTTCGAGGTGTGTATCGCCGACAGCGGGCCGGGCGTGCC
>DASQDA010000559.1:0-4145 GCA_035634435.1 Polyangiaceae bacterium | reverse complement strand
CCGCTGCCCGCGTTCGCGGTGGCCCAGCCCTCGCTGCCCGTCTCGAACGAGAACAGCGTAATCTCGGGCGAGGTAGGCTCGTTGCTCTCCCCGCAGCGGAGGAGCGGCAAGGCCCAGCTGGTCTGAACGCCCGTGGTTGAGTTAGCGGGAGCCGTCACCAAGCGCAGCCAGGTTGCGCCTGTCAGATTTGCGGTGAGTGTCACCGGCGCGTCCTGGCCGCTCACGCTCCCGCTCGTGGCGACGATCTCGTCATCGGCGTAGATAGTGAACGTAGCGTCGCCGGTGGCGGTCACCGCGTCGTCGATGCCTACGTCGGTGGTCAGCGAAGAACAACCGCCGCCCAGGAAATATACCAGCTCGCTCTGCGCGTGCGTCCCGAGACCGCGGGTGTAGACCTTGCCGCCGATGGTGATCAGCTGCCCGTCACCTTGCGCTGCAGCGCCATTGCTCATGTCGAGCTCGAACGGGCCGACGGCGTTTTGCGATGTAACCGGCAACAGGCGGCTGAGGTGCGTCACGCCCTCCGGCGGCGGAGCGACAACGGCGCCCACGACCTCACTCTCGACGGTGCTCTCGCTGCCCGCTCCCGTGTAGGTGGTCGCAACCTGGATCACGTAGTTGCCCGCGGGCGTGCCAGCCGGCACCTGGATCGTCCAGGCGGTCTCGAGCGACGCGCCGCTGGCCAGAGCCGTGCTCGAGCTTTCGTCCTCCGCGCTCACGGTCCAGCCCTCGGGCGCCGTCACCACCAGCTCGACGTTCTCGGCGGCGTCGATGCCGCGGTTGGTCGCCACGGTCGTCAGCGTCGCTCCTTCGTCGAGGCCCGCGATCAGCGTCCCTACCGAGGCGCCGACCGCAACCAAGGGCGGCAAGGTGGAAGGCGAGTCACTGGGGCTCACGCGGTAAACCACCGTGCCGTGCGCAGCGACGCCCGCGGCGATGAGATCCTTCGTGTGCACGCTGGACTTCGTCCACACGTCGTGGAGGCGATAGCCCTCGGCCGTCGGGAGCCCTACCCCGCTTGCAGCCACGCTGACCAGCGCGAAGGCGTCCGTGGAATTGTAGAGCGCAACGGCTCGATCGCCGTTCTCCAGCGGCTTGGTGAGCACCATCAGCCCGCGTTGGTCGAACGCCACAGTGCCCTGCGCGCCGAGCACGTCTTGATCGATGGCGATGATTTCCTGGTTGCTCAAGATCGCAAGTGTCTCTGGGCTCGCCTCGCGCAAATCCGTCCCGATGATCAGCGGCGCAGCCATCATCGCCCACATGCTCATGTGCGTGCGGTACTCGGTGTCGCTCATCCCACCGTTGCCGATCTCGAGCATGTCGGGGTCGTTCCAGTGACCCGGGCCGGCATACCGAGCGAGCGCTGCGTTGGTCGCAATGTTCGCGCGCACGCTCGACCAGTTGTCGCTGATGTCGCCAGTGGTCCGCCACAGGTGTCCGACACCCTTGGCCCACTCCCAGGGCTGTGACTGACCCCATTCGCAAATGGAATAGACGATGCTCCGCTGGGTCTTCTTCAGTGCGTCGCTCATGGCCGTGTAGCGCCGAACGTAGTCGGCGCGCGAGCCGTCGGACTGGTTGTAACAGTTGTCGTACTTGACGTAGTCGACGCCCCATTCGGCCCAGGTCTGGGCGTCGAGCTCCTCGTGGCCCAGGCTGCCCGGGTAACCCGCGCAGGTCTTGGTGCCGGCGTCCCCGTAGATGCCGAGCTTGAGCCCCAGGCCATGAACGTAGTCGGCCACGCCCTTGATACCGGAAGGGAACGTCTGCGGATTCGGCACCAGCCGCCCATCTTCGCCGCGATCGCGCAAGGCCCAGCAATCGTCGATATTGACGAACTCGTAGCCTACGTCCTTCAAGCCGGACGACACCAAGATATCCGCGGTTTCCTTGATCAGCTTCTCGCTGACGTCGCAGCCGAACGCATTCCAGTTGTTGAAGCCCATGGGAGGCGTCAGCGCCAACGGCACTTCGCCCGGCTCGGGTTCCTCGCTGGGGGACGATTCCGACGACGAACAACTCAGCGTGCCCGCGGCCAGGCACGACACGAACATCGCCAGGGAGGCGCGCTTCGCGAGGAATTTAGGCTGAACCATGGAGGAGACCTTTCGAGGACGGAGCACGAGACGGTGAAGGGACGAAGACGCGGTTGTATTCACGAATGACCTGGCAGCGCGCGGTTCTTGCGGATGAGCGCGCGGCGCTGCTCGGAGCAGCCGCGGCTGGTTCGCGCGTCGGGCGGCACGTTCTTGCAGTAGTCGAGCAATCGATCGACGCTGGAACGCGCCACGTGAATGCGCGTGTCACTGGACGCTTAGTACAGGTAAACGACGCCGTCCCGTTCCACGCAGCCGTTGATGAAAACGACGTTCGACACGTCGCCCACGCGCTCCTCGAATTGCGGCGCAATCAGGTGCCCGCCGGGTGCGTGGATCACCTCGCTTGGCGCGTCGAGCCGGGTCACGAAGGCGTAGATGGTGTAGCGGAGGCCGGCCGCACAGGCGCGAACGCCATGAGCGATGTGCAGCCAACCTTCGGGTGTTCGGATTGGAGCGGCACCTTGGCCGTTCTTCGAATCCTTGATGGAGTGGAAGTAGGGCGCGTCGATGATCACCTCGCGCTCGATCTTCGGCCGGGCGATGTCGTCGACGAGACCCCAACCGATACCTGGAGCTGCTTCACCGGAACCGAGAAACGTCTGCTGCGGGCGCGTATAAAACGCGTACTTGCCATCCACGAAGTGTGGATGCAGCACCGCATTTCGCTGGTTGCGCGAGGGCACCGTCAGGTTGGGCAGGCGCTCCCAGCGGCAGAGATCTCGCGTGCGAGCGATGCCGGCCCTGGCGAGTCCATCGCCTGGATGCTCCGGATCTTCGATCTCGGTGCAGAACACTCCGTAGATGAAGCCGTCTTCGTGCCGCGTCAGCCGCATGTCGTAGACGTTCACGTCCGGCTCGCCTGCTAGCTCCGGCAAGTCGACGGGCTCGTCCCAGAAGCGAAAGCCGTCCACGCCGCTGCTCGACTCGGCGACGGCGAAAAAGCTCTTTCGATCGTTGCCTTCCACGCGGCACATCAGGAGGATTCTCCCCTCGTGCACCAACGCCCCAGGGTTGAACACCGCGTTGATGCCCAACCGCTCCTGCAGGAACGGATTGCTGCGCTCGTCGAGGTCGAAGCGCCAGCTGAGCGGCACGTGCGCCGCTTCCACGACAGGATGGCGGAAACGCTCGTACACTCCGTTGTAGAAGTCAGGGCGGACGACGTTTGGCCGATCGAGCAAGGCCTCCTGCTCCTCTATCAAGACGCGCAGCTGCTCACGAAACTTTTTCATGTGCCCTCGTTCGATGGCGCGGTCGCCAAAAGCTTTGCTTCGCCACCTGCTGGTTCGACCAGCTGCTCACCCATCCAGTCGCTGACGTAGAGCACGGCGCGCAAGTTGTGATAGGTGGTTTTCCAGACGTTGCCCTTGCCGGGTCCGCGACTACCCCAACCGCCATCCGTGCCCACGCTCCAGTACCACTCGCCAAACGTGTCGTCGCGCGCGGGTCCCTCGAGCCAAGCGAGAGCCTTGTCGAGCCGCTCCAGATAAATGTCCTCGCCCGTTAGCCGAAACAGCCACCACAGGCCGGGCAAGGTTTCGAACTGCGCCCACCAGACCTTCTCGCGCGACGTCACCGGTCCCTGCGGCACGCCTTCCTCGAAGAGCCCGCCCAGGGCGTGGTCGAATCCGAAGTCGACTGCATTCTTGCCCATGCGGAGGCTCGCCCGAGCCACCTTCGCGATGTCCCAACCGAGGGATCGAGCCGCATCGATCAACAGCCACGCCGTCTCGATGTCGTGCCCGTAGCTCACGTGGGGTCTGCCAAACGGACGAAAATCCGCCTCGAAGAAGGGATGCACGTGACCTTGGGGCTGCAGCAAGCGCTCGCTCACCAACTCCACGAGCTCCGAAAGTCGAGCGGCCACCCTTGGCTCAGCGCTCACGTCGTGCAGAGCGGTGAGGGCTTCCAACAGGTGGATGTGCGTGTTCGTGTCCTTGCTCGCGCCGCCTGTGAGCCAGTGCGGGTCGCCGGTTTCGTGGTAGCCGCCATGCTCGGAATCGCGGCTCAGCGTCTCGATGGCGTCGAAGCAGCGGAGCGCCG
>DASQDA010000558.1:0-3166 GCA_035634435.1 Polyangiaceae bacterium | reverse complement strand
CCCAGGTGGTGCGCGGAATGGCAGTGCCGTTCAGCAAGACCTGCATCCCTTCCACTTGGTTTGCGGGAGCGATTCTGAGCTCCAGTCTGGACAGTCGCTGCACGAGATCCTGCGCTCGTTGCAGCGCAATCTGCTCGCGGTCCGTCTGACCTTCTGAACGAGCCACGGACGCGGTCTCCTGGAACATGGCCCAGGCGCTGGCCGTCCTGCCGAGACGGTCGTAGCAATCGGCCAGGCGCAGCATGGTGCCGAGCGCCGGGTCGAGCTGCTGACTGCCCTCGAACTTTTCGCAAGCCATGCCGAATTGCTTCTGCTCGATGAGCTCGACGGCTTGCTGGAAGAGCGCTTCGGCAGCGGCCTTCTCACGCGCATTCGGTTCCGCCGCGGCATGCGTCGACGCCAGGGCCAGGCCGAGCACGAGCAGCGCGGCTCGGCCCCTGCGAAGAATAAGGGAAGGGTGGATCATCATCTTTCTGCCAGTAGTCCGCCAGGCAACGTGCTTCCCGTCATGTCGCCGGAGCGCTGATCCGTGATGGCGCGGTAGAGGGGCGCGCCCTTGTAGGCGAGCTGAAGCTGGCCATCGCCACGCTGGAAGGTCCGGAAGTCAGTGGGCTCCAGATTGGTGGTGGGATCGATGCTCTCGAGGAAGAAGGGCTCGAAGTCGCCCAGACAGGTGCCTGTGCACGCGCTGACGGGACGCGTCGCGGTCGTGCCGACGGTGTCACCATCGTATTTGTAGAGCGTCTTGCCGAGCTGATCGGCCAGGTACACCTTGCGCGTGGCTCCGTTGCCGACCCGCATGACGACGATGTTCGGCAACACCGCTTCTGCGAGATACCAGACGCCCACCGCTTGTCCGGTGATGTCACCAGGCACCTTGTCCACGTAGTAGTAGTAGAGCGGCCAACCGAAGTAGGTGGTCTGCCAGCTGCCATCCGTGCGCTGCACCATGCCAAAGTTGGCGATGTCGAGCTCTGGCGGAAGATCCCGCGGGTACTCGCGGAAGATGGGCCACTCTGTCTCGCACTTCGATGCCGGGACGGCGGTGTCGTAGCAATTGGAGATCGGCAAACTATTGCAGTCACCCGGAAGGTCGAGCCCAAACGTGTAGAGCGACATGCCCTTCGAGTCGGTGAGAAACTTCCCGAACAGACGATTGGTCGCCACCTTGATCGTGGGATTGGCGCTTTCGCCGCCCGCGCCGCCCTCGGCCAGTTCCGGATCGACAGCGGAAGCGCCGGCCCCTCCCGTCAGCTCGTCAGGAGCCTCGGTATGATAGACACAGCGCTGCAGCGTTGGAGGAGCGCCCACGGCGCCGCCACTGCCACCGACGGGCGCCTCGCCGCCGACCGCGTCGCTGCCGCCAGGGCCGCCCACTCCGCCATCACCCGTGCTGCCGCCGGACGTCGCGCCCGCGTCCCCGCTTGGGTCGGCTCCTGCCGCTCCCGCGATGGCTCCAGCACCGCCGCTCATGGTTTGTTTACCGCCGCTGCCAGCAAGATTTTGCTGACCGCCCATGCTGTTGCCACCGACGCTCGAACCGCCTTGGTTCCTCCCCCCGCCGTCCAGGCCAGCGTTGCCAGCCATCGGATCCAGCAAGCCGCCTTCGTCGGAAGAGCAGCCAACGACCTGAGCAAAGAGAGCTGCGGTCGAGCAGACTAGAACGAAAGCACTGCGCCTGTGGCTGATACGTTTTGTCATTATGTTGAATCCCCGTTGCAAAGACGCCTGGTGGAGTGCCCGCCCGGCGCTCCCATTCTTCTTGTGCGATGAGTGCTCCCTCGAGCACGACCGAACGACTTGCTCGCTCAGCCAACCACGAGAAGTGCCCCACGCTCCCGCGTGAGGCCCTCCAGACAAAACTCTCGATGTCGGTTACTGATCCCAGAGAAGGCGGACGCGACGTGAAGGTGGTTCGCGCGTCAGCGCCGACCACCGAAGTTCGATGTGTCCCATGCGTTGGAGCTCGGTGCGATATTCGCCGCCGGCTTGGCTGCCGCTTGCGGTACCACCGGCGCGGCAGCGGGAGCAGCGGGTGCGGCAGCGGCCGGAGGGCGCTCGGGATTGCCCGCTCGTGCAGGTGCAGCCGCCGGTCGGCGTGCCGCTTTGCCTCGGAGCGCGTCCGAGAGCTTTTCGGCCTCGGGTTTGGCGGACGGTGCAGCCATCTCCACGGCCCCGCTCGTGATGATGACGGGCAAGTCCGAGATGCTCGGGCGTGTGCTGAGTGTGGCCGGCGGGACGGGGCTCGCTGCGGCAGAGGCCTGCCCGCTGGTCCGCTCCTGGGTAGCTTGCTGCAGAGAGAAGGCCAGGATGGGGCCGCCCACGAGCAGCGCTGCAACGACGAGCGCACGTTTGCCGAACCGCGGCGCACGCGCCGGCACGCTGGCGGGCTCGGGAGAAGTTGGCTGACACGCAGCCAGCATGAGCTGGCTCGAGCGGCTCGAGTTGGAGCCGGAGCGGTCGATGTACACGGCGCCCAGCGAGCCGTAGCTGCCCGTGGTCTGCTGCAGGGGCAG
Organism: Polyangiaceae bacterium; assembly: GCA_035634435.1. Lineage (GTDB taxonomy): Bacteria > Myxococcota_A > Polyangia > Polyangiales > Polyangiaceae > PMG-095. Next base: position 650 of record DASQDA010000558.1, on the reverse strand, counting down.
CTCGGTGCGCCCGCGGTCCGCTCGCTCCTCCGCCAAGCGTAGCTGCTTGCGGCGTTCCCCCGAACGGTGCCCCATCAGCTCGTTGAGATATTCGGAGACCTTGACCTCGAAGCTGCCCTCGAGGCAGTCCGGCATCGCCTCTTCCAGCGCCGCGAGCATATCGGTGGCCGTCGACCAACGGTCGTCGGGCGACTTGCTCTCTGATTGGAGCAACACAGATTCGAGGCCGCTGGGATACTCGGGCAGGAAGCTGGTCGGGGGAAGGGCGGGCTCGTCGGAGCAGATGTTGCGCACGGTCTCACCCGCGTGCTCACCCTTGAACGGATGCCGACCCGTCGTCAGCATGTACAGGAGCACGCCCATCGCGAATATGTCGGAGCGGCGATCGATAGCACCGCCGCTCACCTGCTCGGGCGACATGTAGGCGAACTTGCCCTTGACCTCGCCGGCCTCGGTGAGAGTCGAGGCGCGCGCCGTGGCCTTGGCGATGCCGAAGTCGACGAGCTTGGTCGTCCCCGAGTAGGTGACGAGCACGTTCTGCGGCGAGATGTCTCGATGCACCACGCCGAGGGGCGCGCCATGCTCGTCGCCGAGATCATGCGCCGCGTGCAGACCCTTGCAGGCCTGCCCCACGATGTTGACGGCGATCG
>DASQDA010000557.1:0-3337 GCA_035634435.1 Polyangiaceae bacterium | reverse complement strand
GCGCTCGCCAGCGGACGACGCATCGCAGCCCGCGACGATCGCCCTACCCTTGCGGCCGCGTGTTGCGCTGGCGCTCTCTGCGCTCTCTGGCTTTTTCTATTTCCTGGCGTTCCCGGGCGTGGGGATTTCGGCTTTGGGGCTGATTGCGTACGTGCCGCTGATTGTCGCCTTGCACGGGCAGACGCCGCGTCGCGGACTGTGGATGGGATGGGTCGCGGGCCTGGTGATGACCGGCCTTGGTTTCTACTGGTTGCTGGAGATGCTGCAGACGTTCAGCGGCTTTCCGCTGGCGCTGTGTGCCGTCTTCGTCTTGCTGCTGTCCGCGTACCAGGCAGGGCGCATGGCGCTGTTCGGATGGCTGAGCTGCCGCGCCCAGCTGCGTGACTGGCCATTGTCACCCGTGCTGGCGCTGGCATTCATCGCCAGTGAGCTGACCTATCCTTTGCTCTTTCCCTGGTATTACGGCGCGGTGGTCCATGCGTGGCCGGCATGGCTGCAAAGCGCGGAGATGGGCGGCCCCATCGCCGTCGGGCTCGTGGTGCTGACGGTGAATCTGGCCCTCGCAGAGCCCCTGCTGGCATTTCTCGGCAAACGTCCCGTGCGCCCGCGCGCGGCGCTGCTCTTGGCCATGATCCCGCTCGTCGCGATTGGCCTCGGCATGCTTCGGATCCGCTCGGTGGACGCTCGCGTAGCGGCCGCTCCGAAAGGCCGCGTTGGGGTGGTGCAAGCGAACATGAGCCTGTTCGGCAAGCGCGAGGACGCTGCGGACGGCCTGGCCCGGCACCTTCGATTGACGCGGAAGCTCACGGAAGAGCAGGCCCTCGACCTCGTCGTGTGGAGTGAGACGAGCGTCATGGGAGCTGTCTGGGAGCACGAGGCGCCCTTCGTTCTCGAGCGAGCCGTCGGGCGCCGCGTCGGGGCGCCCACCTTGTTCGGAGCGGTTCTCGCCCGACCCGTGGACGACGTTCGCAAGAACGTGTTGTTCAATTCAGCCGTGCTCACCGACCGTAACGGCAAGCTCGTCGACCGCTACGACAAGCAGTATCGACTGCCGTTCGGCGAGTACCTGCCCTTTGGCGATGTCTTTCCCGTTCTCTACAGCTGGTCGCCCAACTCCGGTCGCTTTGCCCGCGGCGAAAGCGCCCGCCCGCTCAAGCTGGGGCATCACGAGCTCGCCACTTTCATCTGTTACGAGGACGTCCTTCCCGGCTTCGTCAATGGCATCGTGCGTGCCGGCTCGCCGGACCTTCTGGTGAATTTGACCAACGACGCGTGGTTCGGTGACACGACGGAACCCTGGATCCACCTGGCGCTCTCGCAGCTGCGTGCCGTGGAGCATCGGCGCTTCCTGGTGCGCTCCACCAACAGCGGAGTGAGCGCCATCATCGATCCCGCGGGGCGCGTGCTGGCGCACAGCGGGACCTTTACAGAAGAGGTCTTGTCGTCTTCGATCGCGTGGTTGCGCGGGCGCACGCTCTATGCGTTCTGGGGCGACCTGCCATGGTGGGCCGCGAGCTGTGCTGCTTTTCTGATGGCGTTCTGGCGCAAGCCGCCCCGGGGCGCACTGCGACTTCGACTCTCATCCGCGCCGCGCAGCCGCAAAGACGGCGTAAAGCTCGTCGCCGGCCGTCCGGATGGGCGACGCGCTGCTGCCGCGCCCACCTCTGCTTACCCCTGGGCGCTGAACTCCAGGCTCGAAATTCGGAGGCGCTCAGCGAATAATGAGCGCAACCCGTCCGTACAACTCAGGGCAACGCGGCCCGCTCTTTTCCTATTCCGACCCCTGTGCCCGTGCGACGTGTCCCCTGGAACCCCCGAGCAGCGCGCTGCGGCGGGGCTACTCTCGGGTAACGAACCTTACGAGGGAATATCCTAATGAACACTTCTTGGCTCAGACATTTAGCAACGGCTCTCGCGCTCTCCACGGCGTTCAGCGCTTGCGTGATCGGCGACGGCGACGGCGATGTCGACGACGACGGATTCGATGACGACGGTGGCGAGAGCGGCGACGATGGCTCTGTCGGCGGACGCACAGCAGGCGGTGGACGCGCAGCCGGCGGTGGAACCGCCGGTCGTGGCGGCAGCGGCGGCACGGCGGGCGGCGGACGCGCAGGCAGCGGTGGCGGTGGCGCGGGCGGAACAGCCGAACCGACAGTGCAGTGTGAGCCCGGAAGCGGCCCGACCAGTACCCCCGCGGCCAATTGTACGTTCCCTCCCAGCGACGAGCCTGATCCGTGCCTCGAGTGCCTGAGCGCGAACTGCTGCAGCGAGTTGCGAAACTGTTACGGGGTCAACCCTTACAACGTGTGCGGCTACGGCGGCCCAACGCACCAGTCGGAGTACCTGTGTGTTCAGGCCTGCCTGGTCGAGCGCGAGATAGACGGCCCGTACGATCCCGAAATGGATCCGGGCGAGTGTGGCGCCCTCTGTCGCACCATCCCCACGGGTAGCACGCGGGCGTGCTCGCTACCGGGCAACTACACGGCGACGGTGGTCGACTGCATGGTGACGGAGTGCGAAGACGCGTGCATCGTGGATCCCGCGAAGCAATGAGCTCTTGACCGAGCCGTTTCGGTGCGCCCCGGCCGGTGGGCGCACTTGAAGCCGCCTGCGCCAAGGGGCGACTTCAGCAAGCGGCCGTAACGAGGAAGATTTGAATTGCGGATTTTTACCGGCCAATCGGGCGCGCACGACCCGTGTGTGTTACCGTTGCGCGGCCATGATGGTCGTTGGTTGCGCTGGATTTGCAGTGCCCGCCACACGGTACTTCAAAGAGTACCTGTTCGTAGAAGTTCAGGAGACGCACCTCGCGGTGCCGGGCCCCGGGACTCTGCGGCGTTGGCGACGTGAAGCACCGCCTGGGTTCGAGTTTGCCTTGCTCGGCCCGCGCGAAATATCGCAAGAGGGTTTTCGGGACGGCAAGGTCGTCGAGACGGCGTTGAAGACGCTCGGCGAGGTGGCCCAAGAGCTCGAAGCACGCTCCGCGGTGTTCGTCGCCCCTCAAGACTTTCCGAATAGCCGCGCCAATAAGAGCGCGCTGCGTGAGTTCCTCAAAAACGTGCGCAAACAGTTCGACACGGTGGTGTGGGACGCGGGCCCCGCATGGAAGCCGGACGAAGCAGACGAGCTGGCCGCGGACACCCACACGTTGGCAGCTCGCGACCCCCTGCATCACGGACTCTCGAAGCGCGAGGTGGCGTACTATCGGCTGCCTGGGCCGGCCGGGCACAAGTCCCGCTATGAAGATCCAGCCATCGAGCGGCTCGCGGACATCGCTCAGGCAGGCGGCCCCCAGAACGCGACTTACGTGTTCACGAATGTCGACATGTTCGCCGAC
>DASQDA010000556.1:0-10785 GCA_035634435.1 Polyangiaceae bacterium | reverse complement strand
AGTCGGTGGCGAAGTTCGCGAGCATCCTGATGGCAGCCAAGACGGTCATCTGGAACGGCCCGGTTGGTGTGTTCGAGATCGACGCGACCTCGAAGGGGACCATCGCCATTGCCGAGATCCTGGCCAAGGCCACCGCTGGCGGAGCGACAACCATCATCGGCGGCGGTGACTCCGCGTCCGCCGTGAAGAAGGCGGGCGTGGCCAGCAAGGTGTCCCACGTGTCGACCGGCGGGGGAGCTTCGCTGGAGTTCCTGGAGGGTAAGGCGTTGCCCGGCGTCAATGCATTGACTGACGCCTGAGCGGCCGAGGTGCTCGAGCGGGAGGCGCGCTCACGCCTCCCGCCGTTCTTGAGGCGGAATGCACCAGGGCCGTTGCCGGTGTGCTTCTGGCAGCAGCAGTGTAGAGTCGAGGCCGCAAGCGGCATCGCCTACCAAAGGAGCGCGCAGCGCATGAGACTCGGAATTCCCAAGGAGGTCCGCCCCGGAGAGCGCCGGGTAGCGGCCACGCCGGAGACCGTGAGCCGACTATCGAAGCTGGGCTTCGAAGTGGCAGTCGAGCAGGGCGCGGGGGTGGCGGCGTCTTTCGACGACGCCGCTTATGTGGCGGCGGGCGCCAGCATCGTCGCCGAGACCGAGCGGCTGTGGGCAAACTCGGAGATCGTGCTCAAGGTGCAGCCGCCGGAGCTCCAGTCCGCGGCGAGGCCGTCCGAGGCGGGTCTTCTGCGCGAAGGAGGCGTGCTCATCAGCTTCATTTGGCCAGCGAAGAACCAGGAGCTCGTGCAAGAGCTCGCGCGCCGGCGCGCGACCGTGCTCGCCATGGACCAGATCCCGCGGATTACGCGAGCACAGAAGGTCGACGCACTGAGCTCGATGGCCAACATCGCCGGGTATCGCGCGGTCATCGAGGCAGCCAGCTTTTTCGGACGCTTCTTCACCGGGCAGATGACGGCTGCGGGCAAGGTCCCGCCGGCCAAGGTGCTGGTGATCGGAGCGGGGGTGGCTGGCTTGTCCGCCGTCGGCGCCGCGCGAAGTATGGGCGCCATCGTGCGAGCCTTCGACACGCGCGCAGAAGTACGCGAGCAAGTGCAGAGCATGGGCGCCGAGTTTCTCGAGGTCGAGCTCCAGGAAGAAGGGAGCGGCAGCGGCGGCTACGCGCGCGAGATGAGCCCGGAGTTCATCGCTGCGGAGATGGCGCTCTTCGCGCGGCAGGCGCGTGAGGTGGACATCGTGATCACCACGGCGCTCATTCCGGGCAAGCCCGCTCCGACCCTGCTCACCGAAGCCATGGTGAGCTCGATGCGCCCTGGCTCCGTGATCGTGGACCTGGCAGCCGAGGCGGGGGGCAATTGCGCGCTGACGCGGCCGGGCGAGGTGACGGTGCACCGCGGCGTCACCATCATCGGTTACGTCGACTTGCCAAGTCGTCTCGCGCCGCTGGCAAGCCAGCTTTACGGCTCGAACCTCACGCATTTGTTGGCCGACATGGGCGGGGCGAAGAGCTGGCACGTGGACCCCGACGACCCTGTGGTGCGCGGGGCGTTGGTGCTGCAGGAAGGGCAGCTCATGTGGCCACCGCCCAAGCCGGTCGCCGCTCCGTTGCCCGTGCGCATTCCTTCCAAGGCTGCCTCGCTGTCGCCCATCAGCCACGCCAAGCCACAGGCTTCCAAAGCGCATGCTGGACGAACGGCGCTCGTACTGGTGGTCGGGAGCGTGCTGCTCGCGGCGCTCGGTAGCGTCGCGCCCCCCGAGTTCGTTTCGCACCTGACCGTCTTCGTGCTGGCCTGCTTCGTTGGTTGGCAGGTGGTCTGGAATGTCACGCCGGCGCTGCACACGCCCTTGATGAGCGTCACGAACGCCGTGAGCGGCATCATCATCGTCGGCGGCATGTTGCAGCTGCAGAGCCCCGGCTTCTCTGCCGTGACGGTCGTGGGCGCCATCGCCGTGTTGCTGGCCAGCATCAACATCGTGGGCGGGTTTCTCGTCACCCAGCGCATGCTGCGCATGTTCCAGCGTTGAGGTGTCATGACCCAGAGCCTGACCACGATTGCGTACTTGATAGCCGGTGTGCTGTTCATTCTCAGTCTCGGCGGACTGAGCGCGCAGTCCTCGGCGCGCCGAGGCAATCTGTTCGGCATGACGGGCATGGCCCTCGCCGTCGCCGTTACGGCGCTGAGTCATGTCGAGCACTATGGGCTGCTCGCGCTGGCGATCGCGGTGGGTGCCTTGATCGGCGCGGCGCTGGCTCTGCGCGTCGAGATGACGGCCATGCCCGAGCTGGTGGCGATTCTCCACAGCTTCGTGGGCCTGGCGGCGGTGCTCGTCGGTTTCGGCAGCGCCTTGCTACCGAACGAAGCTGCGGGCGCGGCGCGCACGATCCACGAGGTCGAGATTTTCGTCGGCGTGTTCGTGGGTGCGATCACCTTCACCGGGTCGATCGTGGCGTTCGGCAAGCTGCGCGGCACCTTGAGCAGCAAGCCGCTGCTGCTGCCCTTCCGCCATTTGTTGAACCTCCTTTTGGTGCTCGCGTGCGTTGCCTTGGGTGCGCGCTTCGTCGGCGCTCACGGCGAGGAAGCAGTCATTGCCCTCGGTGTGCAAGCGCTGTTGGCAGGCTTGATCGGCATGCACCTGGTACTGGCGATCGGGGGGGCAGACATGCCCGTGGTCGTCTCCATGCTGAACAGCTACTCGGGCTGGGCGGCGTCGGCTGCAGGATTCATGCTCTCGAACGACCTCTTGATCATCACCGGTGCGCTGGTGGGATCGAGCGGCGCCATCCTGAGCTACATCATGTGCCGAGCGATGAACCGGTCGTTCGTGAGCGTGATATTTGGCGGCTTCGGCGCCACCGAAGGTGCGCTTCCAGCCGCGCGCACGGGCGAGGTCCAGGGTGAGGCCGTGCCCATCGACCCGCTGGAAACGGCAGCGCTCTTGCGCGACGCCAAGAGCGTCGTCGTGGTGCCGGGTTACGGCATGGCCGTCGCGCATGCACAGTACCCGGTTTACGAGATCGGTGAATGGCTGCGTAAACGCGGCAAGCAGGTGCGCTTCGCGATTCATCCGGTGGCGGGGCGTTTGCCTGGACACATGAACGTGCTGCTCGCCGAAGCCAAGGTGCCCTACGACATCGTGCTGGAGATGGAAGACATCAACGAGGACTTTCCGGAGACCGACGTGGTGCTGGTGATCGGCGCCAACGATATCGTCAATCCTGGCGCGCTCGATGACCCGTCGAGCCCGATCTACGGCATGCCCGTGCTGGAGGTCTGGAAGGCCAAGACCATCATCGTGATGAAACGCAGCATGGCCAGTGGCTATGCGGGCGTCGACAATCCGCTGTTCTTCAAAGAGAACACGCGCATGCTCTTCGGCGACGCGAAGAAAAACGTGGACGCCATTTTCTCCGCTCTGCGCCCTGCAGGGGGCGCTGCGGCTGCGGAGTGAGTGCCTGGCGAGTCTCGCCGAGGTGGCCGGGGTTGCACAAAAAGGCCCCCGAGGCGCTGTGGCAGGGCGGTCCAGCCCCCCGGGCAAGGGGCGCTCCAACCCGTGCGGACCGCTGTGAGGGATTTCACGGCACGCGCCTGCCGCAGCTCTGCTGGTGTGACCATTCACTGCAGCAGCGTCGCCAGAGTTGAATTCGGGACGGCTGGCCGGTAGATCGGTTGCGGGTCTACTTTAGTGAGATATGCTGCGACGCTCGAAGAACGTACTCAGGGCACCCGCCCCGCGCCCCCCTCTCCCGAGGGTGGCACCCACTCGGTCCTCATGAACTCGGACAAGGCTAGCGAAAGACATCCTCTGGACGAGTTGCTTGACGGTTCGTTGAGCGGCTTTGAGGAAGAGGAGCAGACGCAAGTCCTGATGCGGTCGGAGATCTCCGAGATCCCGCCGGCGCGGTCCGATGCAGAGCCCCCAGCTGCAGGCTCTACCCAGCGGGTGATTCCCAACGCCACCCTCGTCGGAGCACGAGCGGGGCGCGACGAAGGCACGGCGCCGGACACGCTGCACGAGCTAGAGCCTGGGCTCACGTCATCGCCGGCCACCAGCTCGGCTCCGCTCTCGGCTGAACCGCCCACGGTGCCAGTGCCGCCGGCAAGCGAGAGCGACGCAGCGGCGCGACAACATCTTTCGCCGAGCGTCCAGTCGAACCCGCTGATGGCATCGCGCTCGGCGCAACGCGTGGAAAGCGCGGAGGCGGCCGCTGGCGACGATGCCCGAGACCCGCTGCTCGGGGTACTGGTGGATGGCCGCTACCGGGTGCTCCGCTTGCTGGGCATCGGCGGTATCGGGCTGGTCTACCTGTGCCAGCACGAGCTGCTCGAAAAGCCGGTAGCCATGAAGGTGCTGCGCCCCGAGTACGTGCTGCATCAGGACCTCAACGAGCGGTTTCTGAACGAAGCGCGAGCCGCTTCAGCGATCAAGAGCCCCCACATCGTGGACACCATCGACGTGGGCACGCTGCCTAGCGGCGCACCGTATTTCGTGATGGAGTACGTCGCCGGGGAGACGCTATCGTCCTTGCTGGAGCGGGAGGGCTCGCTCGATCTGGCGCAGTCGCTCGACATCGCGCGTCAGGCCGCCGCGGGCCTCGCCGCAGCGCATGCGGCCGGCGTCGTGCATCGCGATCTCAAGCCGGAGAATCTGTTTCTGGCACAGGGTTCCAGCGGTACCCTGGTCAAGCTGTTCGACTTCGGTATCGCCAAGCTGGCGGGCGCCCGTAAACGCCTGACCTGCGTCGGAGCGGTGTTCGGCACCCCGGCCTACATGTCACCCGAACAAGCCCAGGGCGAGCCGGTCGACGAACGCACGGATATCTATTCGCTCGGCATCCTGATCTTCGAGATGCTTGCGGGCGTCGTCCCCTTCGATGCGGAAGACCCGCTGGCGATCATGGCTCAGCACGTGGACAAGCCGCCCCCACTGCTGTCGGCGCTCAGTCGCGTCGCTGTCCCGCCCGAGCTCGAGGCGATCGTCGCTCGGTGTTTGAGCAAGAAGCCCCACGATCGCCCCGCGGACGCTCGCTCGCTGCTGGCAGAGCTGAGCGCCATTTCCGCCCACACGCCCGCCGTCGCAGAAGCTCCAGCCGTCCTCGAAGCTCCCGCCGTGGTGCGGCCCTCGCCTCCCGAGACGTTGCACACACACGTGCTGCCCGCAGTCGAGCCTCGTCAGCCGAAGCGAGGGCGTAGCCGTCTCCTGAAGCTGTCCGTCGTGCTTGCCGTGGCGGCATCTCTGGGCGGCATCTGGGTCTACCGAGGGCACGCCGCTTGGCCCGCCGTCCTGGCCGCCGCCAAGCTGAGGTTTCCAACCTCTGCCGAGCGACCGGCTGCGCCGCGCGCAGCTCAGGCTGCGCCGGCCGTGGTGCCCCCGGGCGCCTCAGCGAAGGAGGTGCACTTCGTGCTCTTTCCGCTCGACGCGCGCGTGTACGAGGGCGACCGCGACCTGGGGCCGATGCCCGTCTCGGTGCGCGTCGACCCGGACAAGCCCGTCGTCGTCACGGTGCGTCGCAAAGGCTTCGCGACCCGACGTGTCGTCGTCGACGGTGGCGAGACGCGCGTCGTCGTCGGGCTGGTCAAGGTGGCCGACGACCCACCGGCCCAGGACGATGCGCCTGCGCCGCAGGGCACGGACAGCGCCGCGCCGCCCTCCGGAAAAGCCCTCGCCAGTCAGCGACCCGGCAGCTCCGTGTCCACGCGGCGTTGACGCACGCCTCGAGCCCTGGTTGAGCTTGCGACGAGGCGTGCGTGCCGCGCGCGCCTCGTCGTCGCCCCATAGCCTTTGAGGTAAAGCCGTCATGCCCGAATTCATCTTCACGATGCAGGAGGTCAGCAAGATCCACCCGCCTGACAAGAAGGTACTCGAGAACATCACGCTCGCGTTCTTTCCAGGCGCCAAGATCGGCGTGATCGGCGCCAACGGCTCCGGCAAGAGCTCACTCATCCGCATCATGGCTGGCGTCGATAAAGACTTCCTCGGCGAGGCGCGCCCGCATCCCGGCACCCGCATTGGCTACTTCGCCCAGGAGCCGGATCTTTCGGGTTTCGTCAGCGGTCGTGAGGCGGTGGAGGACGCGGTACAGGACATTCGTTCCTTGCTTCAGCGTTTCGAAGCCGTGAGCGCCGAGCTCTCAGAGCCGATGTCGGACGAGCAGATGACAGCCGTGCTCGATCGTCAGGCAGCGCTGCAGGACAAGATCGAGGCGGCCGACGCCTGGAACCTGGATCAGCGCGTCGAGATTTCGATGGAGGCCTTGCGGCTGCCGCCCGCCGATGCGCGCATCGAACAGCTCTCGGGTGGGGAGAAGCGACGCGTAGCGCTGTGCCGGATCTTGTTGAGCCGTCCGGATATGCTGCTGCTCGACGAGCCCACGAACCACCTGGACGCGGAGTCGGTGGCCTGGCTGGAGCGCTACCTGAAAGAATTCCCCGGCACGGTGGTGGCGGTCACGCATGATCGCTACTTCCTCGACGACGTCGCGGAGTGGATCCTCGAGCTTGATCGCGGCCGCGGTTTCCCCTTCAAGGGCAACTACTCCGGCTGGCTGGAGCAGAAGGCGGCGCGGCTTGCAGTGGAGGAGAAGCAAGAAAGCTCGCGTCAGCGCAAGCTCAAGCAAGAGCTGGAGTGGGTGCGGGCATCGCCGCGCGCGCGTCAGGCCAAGAGCAAAGCTCGGCTGTCGGCCTACGAAGAGCTGATGACGCAGGCCAACAAGGGTCTGGGCGATCCCACCGAGATCAGCATGCCTCCGGGCCCGCGGCTCGGCGATCTGGTGATCGAGACGGAGCACTTGCGCAAGGCCTTCGCGGACCGATTGCTGCTCGACGATTTCAGTTTTCGGTTGCCTCGTAGCGGTATCGTCGGGGTGATTGGGCCGAACGGCGCCGGCAAGACCACGCTCTTTCGGCTGCTCGTCGGCGATCTGACACCGGACGCGGGCACGCTACGCGTTGGCGAGACCGTGAAGGTTGCCTACGTCGATCAATCGCGCAGCGTGCTCCAGCCGGATCAATCGGTGTGGCAGTCCATCTCGGCTGGCGAAGAGAAGCTTTTGCTCGGCAAACGCGAGGTGGCTTCGCGGGCCTACTGCGCATGGTTCGGCTTCAAGGGCAGCGATCAACAGAAGAAGGTCGGCACCCTGTCGGGCGGTGAGCGCAACCGCGTGCACCTGGCGAAGGTTCTCAAGGAGGGCGGCAACTTGCTCCTGCTCGACGAGCCGACCAACGACTTGGACGTGGATACCTTACGCGCGCTCGAGGAAGCCTTGCTTTCGTTCCCGGGATGCGCGGTGGTCATCAGCCACGATCGCTGGTTCTTGGATCGAATAGCGACGCACATGCTCGCCTTCGAAGGCGATAGCAAGGTGGTGTGGTTCGAGGGCAACTATCGCGCCTACGAGGAGGACCGACGGCGTCGTCTAGGCGTCGACGCCGACCGCCCTCAGCGTATCAAGTACAAGCGCCTGCGCTTGGAGTGAGCGCTCGGGTCGTCCGCGCGCGGCGCTCGCCCCGAGGAGTGAGGAGCGCGTCCTCAGGAAGCAGCCGGCGCTGCGACCGCGAAGCGTTGCCAGTCGCCGGTTTGCCAGCGCCGGTAGTTGACATAGCCGCGGCTCAGCTCATCGAGGGCCATGCCGAGCCAGACCCCGGTCAGGCCATAGCCCAGGTAGTGCCCGAACAGGAAGCAGGCGGGCACACCCACGGTCCACATCATCAAGCCGCCGACAACGGACGTATACCGAGCGTCGCCGGACGAGCGGAGAGCGCCGCCGCAGACGATGTTGATGGCGCGGCCGATCTCCACCAGCACGGCTACGAAGAAGAGCGGCGCAGCGGCGGCCAGGACGGCTGGATCGGAGGTGAACGCACGCATCAGCTGGGGATGGATGACGGCGAGCAACAAGGCTAGACCCAGGTTGCCAGCGATCGCGCAGTACAAGCCGCGCAAGAGCTGTGCCTGCGCGCCGACGAAGTCCCCGGCGCCGATGCGGTGAGCCACCAAGATTTGCGTTCCGATGCCAAAGCCGAGGCTCCAGAGCATGGTGGTGACCAGGTAGCAGTTGAAGACGTACACGCGGGCCGCCAACACCGACGTGCCGAGCCCGATGATCAAGAGATTGATCACCATCTGGGCGCACTGGTACGACACCGGCTCGAGCGCAGAGGGTATCCCGATGCGAAGGATGCGTTTCAGCGGCTCTCGCAGTTGGCTCCTCGAAGGAAGAGCGACCGCGATCTTCAACTTGAAACGCACGATAGTGACGGTGAAGGCGAGCCCGATGGCCAGCGAGACCACCGTCGCGAGCGCGATCCCCGCGACGCCCAGCGGCGGAAGACCGAACGCGCCGTTGAGGAACACCAAATTGAGACCAACGTTGGCCACGTTGGTCAGCAAAGCTTCTGCGAGCACCCAGCGCGTTTCCGCTCTGGAGTTCAGGATGCTGGCGAACCCCAGCTGGACGGCGCGCAAGAATTGAAAGCTGCCAAGCACCCCAAGGTACGTGGCCGCATGCTCGGCGGTCTCCCCTTCCAAACCGAGCCACACCGGAAGTTGACGGTGCAGCAGCAGGAACACCAGGCTTACCAGCACACCCGCGCCAAGGTTGAACACGAGCAGCGAACCATAAGTAACTGGCAGCTCGCGATGACGTCGTGCGCCCATCAGCTGAGAGGCCACGCTGCAGCCGGCCAGGCTGATCGAGCTGAAGGCAACGAACGTGGCCCCGAGCACCGGCAGCACTGCGCCTCCGCCGGCGGCGGCCTGATCTGACACTCGGCTCAGGAACAAAGCGTCGACGAAATTCAAAGACAGCGAGAGGGCGTAGCTCAGCAGCAGCGGCCAGGTGACCGCCCACAACCCCCGGGCCACGTCGGGCTGCTGCGGCGGCGAGCTGCTGGCGTCGGTCGGCATGCTGCGCCGCATAGCGGCACGCGCTGAGCGAAGCAATGCTCCGCCGACGTAGCTCGGTGTTCCATCGTTCTTGGAACGCTCGGCAGCCAGCCGCAACCCTGCATTTCGCGACGTAGCGCTGCTCTCAGCGTCGCTGGGCGAGTGGCGCCCACACGCGCGCCTTCAGCCAGCCGACGAGCGCTTCGGTCTCGTCGTCACTCAAAAAGCAGGCGTAGCTGACCACCATGATCGCGCTGAACATGGGAATCGTGAGCGTCAGCTCGATGCCCAGATGGAAGAAAACTCCGGCGGCCAGCAGGTAACGCCGGTAGCGGCGGTCCCACACAAGGATGGGAAAGAGAAGCTCGAACAGCAGCGTGGACCAGGTGAGGACACGCACCAAGGGTGCAAACTCCAGCTTCACGGGCCATTCGCTGAAGACCGGTGACTTGAGGACGTCGTAGACGGCTTCCCCGCTGAGCCAGCGCGGGTGACGGACCTTGGCGAAACAAGAGAACAAGTACACGTACGCGATCTGCAGCTGGATGAGCCGCTGGCTCCACACGAGCGGGCGTGAGGGCGGGCGGTTGCCACCGCGCTTGCGGAAGGCGGCCACTGACCAGCGCTGCCCGAGCGGCAAGCAAGCGCCTAGCGCTGCGAGGATCACGAAGAGGCGATCGCCATTGTTGACGACGTATGGGTTGCGGTGCTGCAGGGCAATATTGATGACGAAGATGACGAGCGCGCTAGCGCGCGGCGCGATACCCAGGGTCAAGGTGACCGCGGCGAGCAGGAACGCGGCACCCGTTGCGTGCAGCAAGAGGTCGCTCGTGGGCGCCAGCGAGAACAGCGAGTACCGCTGCTCGGGGAAGTGTTGCACGGCCGACCATGGCAGCATGCCCCGATTGCCATAATAGCGCTGCAGATTGAGCAGCACTCCGAGCGCCGTCCAGATGGCCAGAACGCCGTAACCGATGCGGAACAGCGCAGCCGAGCTGCCGCGGACTGGATCCGTCCAGAACTCGCGCGCTTCGCGCAGCCAGGGCGCGCTCATCGCAGCGCCGCGGACGTTGCGCTCTTGGAAGCGCAGTTGACGCGCAACATCACCTCGCCAGCTTTCGGCTTGGGCTCAGCGTGCGCGCGCAGCAGCTCGAGCTCGACGTGCTGCCAGCGGGGTTCGTCGGCGCCTTGGCGACAATAGTAGTCCAGGTAGTGTTTGCCCCACGCATTCCGGTGGCCTTCTTCCACGAGCCTGGTTTGCATCTTACGCAGCCGTACGTCCACGATGCGATTCCACAGCTTGCGCTCGCGCGCGTTGCTGGTCGCCAGCTCGACGCGAACGCCATGTTCGTCCACGCCGTAGACGAAGACCTGCACGTCCTCGGGGGGCCGGGAGAACATGCCCCAGGTTTCGGCCATGCGGAGCCCGTCTCCGTACCACGCGACGAGTCCCCAAAGCGGCTCCCGCAGCCAGGGTGGTCCCCCGCGCAGCAAAACGACGCTCACATGCAGCAACACGAACAGCGTGGCGAGGCGGCATAGCCAGCGCCGACGTGTGTGAATCACCCCGCGACCTTCCCTTCGTGGGCGTCCGCGCGCCCGCCGAGCTCGCGCCTGTGCCGAAGGAATGGCACTAGCCGCGTGCCCGTCAGCCAAGCCGAGCCTGCGTAGAGCCCTAGCCAGAGCGGCGCCAGCAGCGCGGCGGTGCGCGTGTTGTCCTGGCCGAAGCCGGGCGTCAGCGCAAAGAGAATCGCGGCCAGCGAGGTCACGGCGCTCCAAGCAAGAAGCCGCTGGCTCAGCCGCGTGGCCCGGGGGCGCCCGAGTGCCAGCCCGATGCCAGTGACGACCAACAAGAGCGCCCACGGCGGGCACACGAGCAGGTTGAAGTTGCGGTACGCCGCCCAGTGCTTCG
>DASQDA010000555.1:0-5646 GCA_035634435.1 Polyangiaceae bacterium | reverse complement strand
CGGGAGCCCTTCACGTGCGAACAGCGTCACGTATGCCGCTGCTGCTTCCGAATTCGCAGAAGTCCGCCATCGCGCGACCTTGTATCGCGTCCAGCCGGCAGACAGCCGCCCGCCGAGTTGCTGCTCGAACGCACGCATGCGCGTCGCATCGTCAGCGAGCGCCAAGGCGCGCGCGGCGGCGAGCGACGCGTCGTCGGCGCCGAAACCCATTGGTGGCGGCGGTGTCAGCGCAACCACCCGCTCGACTCGCTCCGCGTGATGCTGCGCGAGGTGCAGCGCGATCAGCGCGCTCATGGAATGGCCAATCACTGCGAACCGGGGCCAGGTGAGCGCGTCCGCCAGCGCGAGCAGATCCGCAGCGGCCTCCTCCAGGCGGAAGGTTCCGGAGCATTCGCGAGATCTGCCGTACCCGCGCAGATCCGCGAACGCGAACGTAAAGCGGGCGCCATCGAGGAACATGCGCGCCGCGTCCCAGGTCGACGTGTCGCACAGCCAGTCGTTCATGATCATCACGCGCGTAGGACCAGAGCCAAAGAGCTCGTGGCCTAGCGGCTGAGGACCGGGCGATGTCGCTAGCGAGCTCATGATGACACCCTTTATCGAAGCCGAGCAGCCACGTCGAGCCGTTCAGTGGCAGTGAGCGAGCTCAATAGCATCACCGGAGCACCTGGCGCGCAAGCGCTGCTGCGGAGCGCGCGGGCGAGTCACCGCACGATTGCACGGCGAGCCGCGCGAAGGTCCACAGCCGCAGCCTCTGGGCATGGAGCTCGAGCAGCGCGGCCAGCCGTTGGATTGTTTCCTGCGGCTGGGCCGCCAACCTTGCCCGACAATTGAGCAAGTGCTGCGTCGCATCGTAGGTGCGATCGCCAACGAAGGGTTTTGGATCGATCACGAGCCAGGGCCTTCGCGCGGCACGCAGCACATTGCCCGCATGAAGATCGGTCGCCAGCACGACGTCGGCGGGGTTGCTGCGCGAAAGCTCCTCGAATAGCCGCAGGCCCTCGCCGACCAGAACGGCGTCCGGCCAGCGCTCGCGCCGGGCCAGGGCTTCGTCAGACCAGTGTTTCAGCATTTGCGACAGCGGCCGGAAGGGATGCTCCGCCCGCGGAGCCTGCCAGAGGCCTCGCAGCGCGCTCGCTATTTCTATATCCTGCTCCGGCTCCGCGCGTGAGCGCAGGCAAGAGCCAGGCTCGCAGCGCTCGAGCAACAGCGCATTCCGCTCCTCGTCGGCTTCCAGCAAACGAACCGTGGGGTCACCGTTCCAGAAGCGCAGCCCCGCAATCTCATGCTTGCCCTCGAAGTGGGGCAGAGCAAGCTTGAGCACCGCGTTGCTTCCGTCGCGGCGCACCGCCGGAGCCAACCAGGCACAACTCACGTCCTCACCGTCGAAGGCTGCGCCAAGCCTGAGTTGCCATCGGCGCGTCAGCTCGTTGACCAGCTCGGGCAGCTGGCGCAGCCACTCGCGCGCCTCCGAGCTGCCCTCGCAGGCAGCTTTCACGCGGCCTGCCACCTTCACTGTCATGCCGGCGGTCAGTCTGGACCGGCCTCCGGCGAGCCGGCAAGCATGCCTTCACATTCCGCGGCGCTCCTCGCACGGCTGCTCGGCATAGGCGCCGGCAACCGCGCGAGGAACGCGCCCCCCGCCACCGCTAGGGCAGCGGGAAACCCGTCAGGGGCGGTCCGCCCGTGCTGCCGACGGCGGCGAGGACGAACGTGCGATCGGCGGCTTGCCCCGGCTCGAGCAATTCGGGCGTCACGAAGGAGGTCGAGCCTGGGTGACCGTTGGGCACGATGAGCTGCGGGTGATCGAACGGCGCCTGCCGATGCCGCACTCGTTCGTCGGTCAACGCGAGCAGGAACTGGAGAAGGTCATCCTTTTCTTGCTCGCTGAAGTTGATGGTTGCCAGCGGTCCAATCGTTTGACCGTCCAAGCTCTGAATGGGCACGAAGTCACCTCCACGACTGTAGAAGTCAATCAGCTGGCGCAGCGTGAGCGCCCCTCCATTGTGGAAGTAGGGCGCGGTCAGCTCGATGTTGCGCAGGCCGGGAACCTTGAACGCGCCATCGACACCCAGGACGTCGCTCGAGCTAGGTGGCGGCTCCAAGCTGGTCGAGCCCGTGAAGAGCCCTTGTGTCGCCAGGCGCGCCTCCGACAGCGCGACTCCGAACGGATCGTCGGCGCCGACGCCGAGATCCTCGACGGTGGGGCGGACCCCGATGTTGTTGAAGCCCATGTCCAGCAGATTGCCAGCACGGCGCCGGAACGGGTCGACGCTCACCGCGGATACGGCGGCATTCGTCAGCTCGGCGCCTGCGTGGCAACCACTACAACGGCCCCGTGCCCTGCTCATGAAGATGAACATGCCGCGTTGCTGAGCCGCGTTCATGGCGCTGACGTCGCCCTCTTGAAATCGATCGAACGGCGACTGATCCGAGACCAACGTCGCTTCGTAGAGCTGCACGGCCAGCCCGAAGAAGAGGGAGAAGTTCATCTGTTCGAGCGAGTAAGTCTTGGCCTCGCCACCGCAGCCAGTACAGAGGGTTCGCGAGCCGTCCGCGTTGATGCGGACGAAGTAGTTCGACCGCCACCACTTCTCGTGGAACGCCTCGCGAATCAGCGCGGAGTAGCTGGAGTACGTGAGCCCCTTGTTGGGCGAGCGGCTGTAGGGTCCGAGCACGCTATCTTGCGGGTGGACCACTTGCTTCGCCAGCGGTCGCAGGGGCTGGAGCTTCTTGCCGGAGTCACGCATCGGCTTGGAGAACTTGTCACCGATGTCCACGAAAGTGCGCCCGTCCGCGGACATCTCGACCGAGCTGAGAGGTGGGCCCACGGCTTGCGAGGCCAAGCTCGCATTGGCAATACTGATTGCGACAGCCAGGGGGGGTGCCGAGGGGGAATCTGCGCGATAGACGCGGGCAAACGGATCACGTGAGCCGAATGGGTTGACGCCGTTGAAGGTGTTCTGGGCTCTGCCATCCCAGAAGTTGCGATGGTTGAAAACGGCGTTGATGACCGAAGGAGTGTTGCGCCCGGTGGTGCGACGGACGTTCGTGCTACCGACATCGAAACCATCGGGATCGTCGACCAGGAGCGAGATGTCCACTGGGACGCCCGGGGTCACGTAGAGAAACTTGCGATAGTGCACCCCCTGGGAGCCCACCACGTCGTTGGTGTCACGCACCACAGCGGAGTTGCGGTCGTTGGGGTTGCTCAGCTGCCGGAGAGGGAAGTCGGCGGCCGTGAGCACGTAGTTCAATCCGCGCTCAGTGGTGTGATCCGGGTCGGGATTGCCGGCGCTATCTACGCGGCTCAATCCAGGGTTCAGCTGGTTGCGTGCGCGACTGTCCGCGCCGGCGTGAAAGTGGCAGGAGGCGCATGCCTGGACGGCGTCGCTGCCGACTTGCATCTCCCAGAACAACGCTTTTCCGAGCAAGATGGCCTTGGCTTTGTCACGGACGTACACGTCGAGGTCACTTGGCTCGGGTATGGTCACCGTTGATAACGCTGGTGGAGGTGGCGGGTCTCCAGGGTCCGGCAGAAACTGCTGGACTTGCGCGACCTCGGCGACGCGATCGTCCCTCCCATCGCTGCCGCAGGCGCTCAGCGCCACGCTGCCAATACAAAGCCATGCCAACCACCATGCCGATGCAACCGGTTTGAACCACGACATCACGAGCCTCCCTGAGTGTGCGCGCACCCCGGCAACGCGGATGCATTCACCGAGCTCGAGCTGAGCGCTTCACACGCCTATCACGACCGACCGGGCTCACGCGCGCACAAAGTGCTCGCAGCCTCCGCAATCGATCACGGCGAGATTCGTCGCAGACGATGCTCGCCAGTCGGGGCCGCTGTCGACTTCCGAACTGTCGAGTTACACTCGTGGTCAGCGGATGAAGCGAACGCGAAAGGGCGGTGTCCACCCCCGCACGGCGACGCCTCGAACGTCCTTCGCGGGCACGTAACGGCGCGTCATGGCGCAGCGGGTTGCGGCACGACCGAAACCCACCCCGGGCTCGGCGATGGTCTGGACGAGCTCGGCCGATCCATCCGCTCTCACCAGCACGCGCAGGATGACCTCTGCGCCGTCGATTTTGGCCACGTCGGCTTCCGGCGGAAACACGCAAGCGCCGGCGAGTGGCTTCGACCACACCGGTGGCGACGTCTCACCAGTGTAGGTCGCGACGGGAACTGCAGGGCCGCGAGGCGGTTGCTCGGCGCACCCGGCGAGAACGTACGGCAGCAGCAGAAGCAGACATAACAGTACTGGCACGGAGGTCGCTCCTGACGCTCGCCAAGGTTTACCGGCATCCGAGCTTAGACCACACGCACGCGATCGCCCACGCGAATCCAGCCGCCTCGCTCGACGCTGGCAGTGATACCCCCGTGGCCCCGCATCGCCTGAAAGGCGCCGGCTGCGACGCTCTCGTCCATGAGGGCGCAGGGAGCGCAGGGCCCCGTGCCCGCCAGCACCACCTGGTCGCCGATCGCAAACCGCAGCCGCACCAGCGCAAGCAGGTTGACGCCGGCAATCACCAGGTTCCGCCTGAGCATTGCTGGGGTGACCTGAGCAACCCCCGTCAAGGCTGCGATGACGGGCAGGTGCTCCGCCTGCACCAGCGATACCTGACGCTTCCCACCTCCCCGGCCGCGCGCTGCGACGTCGCCCTCCAGACCGTGACCCACGATCGCCGTGACCGCCGCGACCGCGTGCACCGGCTCACCATGCTCGGGTCGCAGCCCAATCCACGTCACGCGCCCGACCTGCGGGACGTCGACGAGGCGTTCCTGGAGCGAGCGCATCCTCGTTCGTTGCGTCAGAAATAGCTCGCCGCAACCAGGGCGTTGTACGTGGTCGTTGCCATCTTCTGGGCGCCGGTGGCGTTGGGATGGACGCCGTCGCTCGTATCGCTGCTCGCATTGAACCCCGTCCAATGGTCGATGATATGGATCGGCGAGCTGGGCGTGGAATTGGTCGCTGCCCAGGCAGGCGTCACCGCCGCGTTCAGGCTCACCACGTTGGCGGGCGCGGGCGCGAGCGGGATGATCTTGGACACGAAGAAGATCACGCTGGAGTTCTGCCGGCGGAACTCCGCGATCACCGCCAGATACGCGGACAAGATACTGGGAACGGGCTGCGCGTCCCACGAGTCGTTGGTTGCGAAGTGCATGAGCACGATGTCGGGCTTGAGCGCTGCCCACGTTTGCAGCTCGGCATGGCTCCCGCAGCCCTGAGCTTGTTTGGTGCACCGCGGGCGGGTGCTCGTGGCCGGCAGAAAGGTGACGCCGTAGCCCCCATGTCCCTCGGACTTCACGCTGGGCGTGCCGTTCCCGCAATTGTTGGTGACGCTGCCCACGAGCTCGAAGTTGGTGTGACCGCCCGCAATCAGGTCCTTCGACAGCAGCTGGGGGTAGCAGGAGCTGCCAGTGACCGAGTCGCCCAGCGGCATCACTTTCCACACACCAACGTGACTGCTACCGCCGCTGCCGCCTCCGCCCGTCCCGCCGCCGCTCGTGCCGCCCTTGCCCGCCGCGCCGGCAATGCTCGCTCCGCCGCCAGCCGCCGCGCCGCTGGCACCCGCCACGCCCGAGCTTCCGGCTGACGCGGCGCTGCCGCTCCCAGCTGTAGTGCCGCCGAAGCCCGCGGC
>DASQDA010000554.1:0-5609 GCA_035634435.1 Polyangiaceae bacterium | reverse complement strand
CCACGCGGCCCATGGCCTGGGAGTCGCTCGACATCATGCTGACCGCGCCCAGGTCGTGCAAAATATCGTCCGCGGCGATGGTCTCGCGGCGAATGCGGCTTTCCGCGAACGCCACGTCTTCAGCGATGCTCGGATCGAGATGGTGACACACCATCAGCATGTCCAGGTGCTCGTCCACCGTGTTCACGGTGTACGGCCGGGTCGGGTTCGTCGACGACGGCAACACGTTGGGTGCGCCGCACGCCTTGATGATGTCGGGGGCGTGGCCGCCGCCCGCGCCCTCCGTATGGTAGGTGTGGATGGCGCGGCCCTTGAACGCAGCCAGCGTATCCTCGACGAAGCCCGACTCGTTCAGCGTGTCCGTGTGGATGGCGACCTGAACGTCGTACTGCTCGGCGACCGACAAGCAATTGTCGATGGCGGCCGGCGTCGTGCCCCAGTCTTCGTGGAGCTTCAGCCCCATGCAACCGGCTGCGATTTGCTCCACCAGCGCTGCCGGCAGACTGGCATTGCCCTTGCCGAGCAAGCCGAAGTTCAGCGGAAAGGACTCGAGTGCTTGCAGCATGCGGCTGACGTGCCAGGGGCCTGGCGTGCACGTCGTGGCGTTGGTGCCAGCCGCCGGACCCGTGCCGCCACCGAGCATGGTGGTCACTCCCGACATCAAGGCGACCTCGCATTGCTGCGGGCAGATGAAGTGGATGTGGCCATCGATGCCGCCCGCTGTTGCGATGCAACCCTCGCCCGCGATGACCTCCGTGCCAGGTCCAATGGCGATGTCGACGCCTGGCTGAATGTCGGGGTTGCCGGCCTTGCCTATGCCCCAGATGCGGCCGTTCTTCAGTCCGATGTCGGCTTTGACGATGCCCGAGTGATCGAGGATCACCGCGTTCGTGATCACCGTATCGGCGACCTCGGCCGACACACGCTGACTCTGACCCATGCCATCGCGGATGACTTTACCGCCACCGAACTTCACCTCTTCGCCCAGCACCGTGTGGTCCTGCTCGATCTCGATGACGAGCGAGGTGTCGCCTAGCCGCACGCGATCACCCTTGGTCGGGCCGTACATCTCCGCGTAGGCCTGACGTGAAATGCGCTTCATGGAGCCTGCTCCTCGGCATCGAGCGGGCCCATCACGGCGCCGCGGAAGCCATACACGTGCCGCGCCCCCGCCAACGCGCACAGATCGACGCTGCGGGACTGACCGGGCTCGAAGCGCACCGCCGTGCCTGCGGGAATGTTCAAGCGGTACCCACGCGCGCGCTCGCGCTCGAACTCGAGCGCGGGATTCACCTCGTAGAAGTGGTAGTGGGACCCCACCTGGATTGGCCGGTCGCCCACGTTCTTCACGTTGAGCGTGCCCGTGGCGCGACCTTCGTTCAGCACGAGCTCCGGGCCGTTGTTGACGATCACCTCACCAGGCCGGATACCGCCGGTTTGCGCGGGAATCGGGTTGTGGATCGTCACCAGCTTCGTGCCATCGGGGAAGGTCGCTTCCACCTGAACGTCGGGTATCAGCTCGGCAATCCCCTCCATCACGTCATCCGCTCCCAGCAGCTCGGTGCCGTACGCCATGAGCTCGGCCACGGTCTTGCCGTCGCGGGCACCTTCCAGCACGGCCGCGCTGATATAAGCCACGGCCTCGGGGTAGTTGAGCTTGAGTCCCCTCGCCTTGCGCCGCTCCGCGACGAGCGCAGCCGTGAAGATCAAGAGCTTGTCTTTCTCTTGCGGGGAAAGATCCATGGGCTTTGGCTCGGATACGCGGGCAGCGCGCATTGGTCCAGTCCAATCGCACCACGCTGCTCGGTGGGCTCACGCGGCGCCCGGTAGGTGTCAGCGCCCGCGACCGCGAAACCTTGGAGAAACTCAGCGCCGACCGCGACGAAACAGTTTGTCCTCAGCTCAGGTTGCCCAGATCCGCGGCAGCTCCGCCGCTCGGCCCGAGGTCTCGGGGCGCAGCGTTTGCCAGACCTGCACGAGCACACGCCGGATCTGCTCGACGTTGTCGGCGCTCACACGCGCCACCAGCAGCTCGTCCATGGCGGAGACGCCAAACGCGGACAGCTCGGGCGTACCCACCTGTGACCGCACCTTGTCGACGAGCGCGACGGAGTCCCCTGCTGCGGCTGGCACACAGTACAGGGCGCCGAACGCGGGATGCCCCGCGTAACCCCAGGGATCCGTGAGCGCCGACGACCCTCCACTCACGCGCACGCGTTCCACGATCAGCGGGCAGTGATCCCTGTATATCTCCAGCTGTTGCTGAACGGCGCCGCGCGTGAACCTCTGACCGCTGGCCGGACGCCCCCAGCAGCCGAGCTCCCACCCGATGTAGGTCGCGCCGCTGGCCAGCTGCACCCGCGTGGTGGAGCGAGCCAGCGCGCCATCGAACGCCAAGGTCTCGGAGGGAAACCATTCCAGGGTGGCGCCCGCTTTCACGGTCAGGTCCGTGCGCTGGACGCTTTCGGCCCCTGCGCTGCGATACAGCTTTTGGGCAGCGGGTGTCGTGACCACAGCAGCCGCGCCCTGTTCGACGGTCACGCTCACCTCCAGGCGGTCGCCGCCGACCAGGCCTCCCGGCGGATGCAACAGATAGAGGTGCAGCGGGCTGGGTCCCTCCGGATAGAAGGGTCGCTGAATGCGCAGCGGCCCGCTGTGTTTGCGGCGCCCGAGGATGGAAGCGTCACCGTGCCGGAGTACCTGGAGGTCGAGCCGCGCTGCCCAACCGGCCCCAGTATCCATGCCGGCGCTGACGCTCATGCCGGTCAGCATAGTACATCGGCCCGGAGCAGCGTTCCGGGTTGATGTACCTCAGGACGCTCGAGCGGGCTCGGCTGAGCCCGCCTCGCGAAACGCCCCCTCAGGGCAGCGGCGTCATGGTCGGCGCGCCGTAGGGATACGCGCCGTGGTCGCCGATCTTGACGCTGTGCCAGCCGGCCTCGGGCGGCGGCACCTCGTAGGACGCCGCATGGATGTCCGAGATCTCCGTGCGGTACACGGTGACGGTCTTGATGACGTTGCCGAAAACGTCCAGCACCTGGGCGCTCTCAGGGTCGCCGCCGGCGGGCGCTGGCGCCTGCAACGGGATGCCCCAGCGCGGACCGCTCGCGTCGAGCAGTAACACGCGCCATTCGGCGCTCGGCCCGGGGACGTAGCTCGCTTGAGCCATGTTGAGGGTGGCGATGCGCGTGAGCAGCGCCTTGTAGGTGTAGTCGCTGAACCACTTGTTCTGGCAGTACCCCATGATGTCCGTGCGGTCCGGCGCCATCAAGCGCTGGGTGCGCGCGTCGTAGCCGTACACGCCGATAGCGCCTCCCATATAGGGGAAGTTCGCATCTGCGCCCGACACGCCGCCGCAGGGTGCGTGCTGCCGCCCATGGTTATGAGCCACCTCGTGCGCCATGGTGTCGGCTGACGCGGCGTCGCCGAAGCCGATGCCCAGCGCGGCGCGCTGGGCCGCCTGGTTGTTGCCCGAGCCGCCCGGAACGTAACCGATACCGGTGGTGCAACCACCGCTGCAGAACTCCCGCAGCGAAGCCGTGGGCCGCAGCAAGCCGTAATAATAGACGTCCGCAGCGGGGGCGTCGCTCTGGCGCCTGGAACGCACCCGGTCGAGATTGCCCGTCCAGTCCGTCGCACTCGTGATCGGCAGTGGGTCGCCCACCGTGAACTCGACTCCGCTCACCGGATACGTGGCAGTAAAGAGCTCCTTATAAGCCTTGAGCCCGGCCTCGGTGGTGTCCGGCATCATGGCGCCGGTCTGCAGGGGGATCAGACGAACCTTGAGCGGCCCTGTGGCGCGCGCTCCGAGTGGAGAACCCTCACTCGCGGGATAGCGCGGCAACAGGACGCCGCCGGTGCCCATGCCCCCGCACTCCACGATCTCGATGGCATAGCGCGTCTCGCGGGTGAGCTTGTCCTTGGGGATGGGGATCTGAAAGGAAGTGGCCAGGTCGCCTTCCATAGTGCTGCCGGCGACGCTGCGCTTGGCGTAGAGCGTCTCGATCGTGGTGCCGTTCTGCAGGAACACACGCGCCGAGAGCTGACGCGCCGTCCAGCCGCTCGCGACGGTCGTGAACACGCGCAGCAGGGCGTCGCGACCGGCCACCACGTCGACGTTACGCATGGCAGGCGGTACGTCGGTCCCCATCTGCATGATGGGGATCTTGACCGTCTGATAGATGGCCACCTGGCTGACGCTGATGCCTTGTGCGAGCCCGGAGCAGCCATCTTCGCGAACGCCGCCGCCACCGCCACACTGCCCGGCCGCGCACACCTGACCCAGGCTGCAGGCTTGACCGCAGGCGCCGCAGTTCGCGTCGCTGGTCTGCACGTCGACGCAGGCGTCGCCGCAGATGACCTGCCCCGCTGCACACGCGCATTGCCCCGCGGTACACACCTTACCAGCGCCGCAGACAGTGCCGCAGGCGCCACAGTTCTGTGCGCTCGTCGTCGTATCGACACACGCGTCGCCGCAGAAGCTGCTACCCGCCGGACAGGTGCAAGCTCCCTGCGCGCAGGTGCGGCCGCCGCTGCACGCATTGCCGCACGTCCCACAGTTGCTGTTGTCGGTGGCGACGTTGACGCAGCTAGACCCGCAGGCGGTTTGCCCGGGCATGCAGCTGCAGACGCCTGCCGTGCATACTTTGCCCGCGTCGCAGCTGGTTCCGCACGCTCCGCAATTGGTGGGGCTCACCTGGAGATCGACGCAGCTGCCCGCGCAGGCGGCGAGGCCCATGGAACAGCCCGCGGCGACCGACTTGCAAGCGCCTTGGTCGCAGACCTGGTCAGCTTTGCAGCTAACACCGCAAGCGCCGCAATTCGGGTTCGCGCGCGTGCTCGTGCACACGCCGCCACAAGCGACCTCTCCGGCGGCACAGGTGATGGCCATCGGCATGCCTCCGCTCCCGGCGGTTCCGGAAGCTCCTGCCGTTCCAGAGGGCGGGTTGGGGGCCAGACCGTCGTCCTGGTTTCCAATCTCGCCCGTGCAGCCAGCCAGCACAGCCAAAACGATGGTGGGGAGCAGCAGGGCTAGACGGCCCCAGTGCGATCGCTGTTCTGTCGCTTTTTTCATTGTCACCGACTGCTCACGAGCACCAGCTGCGCTCGACAAGGCAAGTGTACTGGCCACCACCCCAAGGCTCACGTTCCGAGTAAGCGTGCGCCCACACAGCCTTTGTAGCACCCGCCGCGAGCGCGTGCCCCCGAGTGCAACCTGGGAGCCGAGCAGCGCGGATGCAATTTTGCAGAGAGACACCCGCTGTTTGGCTGGCGCTGATGGGTACGCGAAGTAACGATGTAGCCCCAGACGGCCACGTAGTGCCCACCAGAAGCCCGCTCCATGCCATTGTCTCGCTGATACTCTCGGTCGCTCTGCATTCACTGCTGGTGTTGCTGATGCTCGGCGGAGCTCGTAACGAGGAGCGGACGCCGCTCGAGGCTACGAGCGCGGACGTGTGGTCCACATCGATGGTGGAAGTCGGCACCGTTCCTCTCGCCACCCCCACTCCACCCTCCCCCGCCTCCGAAGCGGGTGCGCAAGACCCGCTAGCGAGCGCTGCGCCGGCACCAGCCAACGAGCCTATCGTGGACGAGGCAGAGGACGGGTT
>DASQDA010000553.1:0-12602 GCA_035634435.1 Polyangiaceae bacterium | reverse complement strand
CCAGGTGGAGCAGCTCCTGCGAGCCATCGAGCGCTACTCGCCGGGTCAGGCGTTGATCGTCGCCGGTGACACCAATGTGTGGGGGCGAGAATCAGAGCTGCTCTCCCGCCTGCAACGTGGGCCAGGGCTCACCGAGGTCTGTCGCAAGCTGCGTTGTCCGCAGCCATGGCGCATCGACCGCGTCTACTACCGGAGCTCATCGCGTGTGGAGCTCGCGCCGCGCAGCTGGCGAATCGATCCGCGCTTCGTGGACGCGCGCCGGCGACCGCTGTCCGATCATCTGCCCGTCGCGGTGGAGTTTCATTGGTCGGTAGTCGCCCCACCCCGAGCAGCCGCTGGGTCTTCGTAAGGGATCCAGGCTGCTCAGGGTACGCGACGAGA
This sequence comes from Polyangiaceae bacterium, assembly GCA_035634435.1. Taxonomy (GTDB): domain Bacteria; phylum Myxococcota_A; class Polyangia; order Polyangiales; family Polyangiaceae; genus PMG-095. The sequence goes on along the minus strand of DASQDA010000553.1, from coordinate 12,221 downwards.
GGCCGTTACTCTGCGCTGGCGACGACGGGTGGGTTACCGAACAGACCAGCTTCCAGGCCGCCCGGTTGCCAGTGCGGGCGCTGCCCGGGCAGACCGATCCTGCCCTGCTCGCCCAGGCTGGCCTGGCCGACCCAGCGGGCGCGATCGAAGTGGTTCAGGTGCTTGTGAGCGATGACCGGGAAACACGCAGCGGTGCCCTGCGCCGCGATGGTGGTCGCCCAGGCCAAGAACACGTGCCAGATGCGGTACCAACGCTCGCCGTAGGCCCGCACCACGGCTTCGCGGTTGGACAGCCAGTTGTCGTGCCACTTCTTGATGGTCAATCGATAGTGGTAGCTGAAGTTCTCGACCGAATGAATCTCCCAGTTCGCCTTTTCCATGACGTTCATCATGGGAGCCAGGGGCAATGACGCGTCCGCACCAGCGAACACGTACTTGGCCATGAACAAGCCCCAGACCAGGTCTTCCTGATGGCTGCGGCGCCGCAATCCCGTCCACTGCATCAAGAAGAGACCCTGGTCGTCCAGGAGCTCGTAGACCTGCTCGTAGAACGGTTTGAGGTTCTTGATGCCGACGTGCTCGACCATCTCCAGATTGGTGATCTTGTCGTATTTGCCCTTGGGAATGTCGCGGTAGTCGAGGCACAGGACGCGCGCGCGATCGCTCAGCCCATTGGCGGCGATGCGCTCGTTGGCGAAGGCCGTCTGATTCTTGCTGATCGTGACGCCCGTCGCATCGGCTCCGTAATGCTTGGCGGTATGCATGGCCAGGGTGCCCCAGCCGCAACCGATGTCGAGCACGCGCTCACCCGGTTTGATCATCAGCTTCTGGCACACGAGGTCGAGCTTCTGATCCTGCGCTTGCTCGACCGTCTGTGAAGGGTGAGTGAAGAAGCCCGAGGTGTAGACCATGCGCGGGCCAAGGAAAGCTGCGAAGAAGTCGTCGCCGCGGTCGTAGTGCCAGCGGACCAACTTTTCGTCCAGGTTCTTGGAGTGAACCACCAGCTCCGGCACGAACTTCGAGACGAAGTATTTTACGTGCTCGGGAGTGAAGGGATGCTTGGTGATCGCGTGCCGGTCCTCCAGAAGCCGGTAGATGTCGCCGGGAATGTCGACGCCGCCGTCGAAGTAGGCTTCCCACAGTGTGTCGATTGGAATGCGGTCGCTCTCGTACTTGCGCGCGAGCCTCGCGTCATGAAACACGACGTAGTCGGTCAACTTTCCCATGCGATATCTCCAACAATAAGCCCGCAGCGCGGGACCGTGATCGTGAGCAAAGCGTCGGGCCAGCCACCGCCGCTGGCAGCAAGAGGAGGGTTCAGCGGAACTGCAGCTAGCGCGGGCCCTCTACACCTGAGCCGGCGTCGGATCCACACCCCTGACCACCCGGGCGGGCTGCGGGGTTTTCCCCCGACCACGCCGCAGCAGCGCTTTCGTTGCCGAGAGCTCCTGTGAGGCGACAACATAACCGACTCGGCAGCCGTCCGGAACCTGTCCCGGCTTGCCGGCGGTCGGGCAAGATTCGGTCCTGACGCAACCAGGCGCGAAACTGCTCGGCCGTTTGGCCCGTAGACACCAGCGAGGATCCAAGCCGGGCGGAAGGCGCCACTTCTTGTGCTTGCGTCGCGTGACACGCCCGCGTCTTGCTATAGCTCCGCCTGGAAGGATGTCTCCTATGAACCCGAAGTATGAAGGCAAGCATTCGATGTTGAGCGCTCTGTGGAACGTGATGCTGGTTGTTTGCCTCTCCGCTCCGCTCGGCGCGTGCGGCTACAACGAGGTCGTCGAACGCGACGAGGACGTCAAAGCCTCGTGGGCCGAGGTCGAGAACCAATACAAGCGCCGCAGCGATCTGGTCCCGAACCTGGTGAAGGTCGTCAAGGGCGCTGGGCAGTTCGAGCAGGAAACGCTTCAGAAGGTCGTCGAAGCACGATCCAACGTTGCTGGCATCAAGGTCGACAGCTCGATCGTCGATGATCCGGCCAAGCTCAAGCAGTTCGAGCAAGCGCAAAACCAACTCTCGGGCGCCCTGTCGCGCTTGCTGGTCGTTGCCGAGCGTTACCCCGAGCTCAAGGCCACCGACGCCTACCGTGATCTGCAGTCGCAGCTCGAGGGCACCGAAAACCGCATCGCAGTGGCGCGGAAGCGCTTCATCGAAGAAGTCTCTGAGTACAACAAGGTCGTGCAGCGCTTCCCCAGCAGCATTGGCGCGAGCATGCGTGGCAAGAGCATTCGACCGACGTTCCAAGGCAGCCCGGGGATGGAGAACCCCCCCGAAGTGAATCTGTGAGTCGCGTGTCTGACAGTCGGCGCTTTCCTGCAGGCGTCCGCTTCTTGCGTCTGTCCAGCTGGGCGCGGTCGATGGTTTCTGGCGTCGCCGTGCTCGCGCTGAGCTTCTTCGCGCTCACGGCCTTGGCTCTCGAGGTTCCCAAGCTCACGGCTCGCGTCAACGATGAAGCTGGCATCCTTTCGGCTTCGGCTCGCGAAGCGCTGGAGGCAAGACTGGCCGCTTACGAGGCGGCAACGGGGCGCCAGTTTGCGCTGCTCACGCTGAAGACGCTGGACGGCGAGCCCATCGAGACTTTTTCGATCCGTGTCGTCGAAGCCTGGAAACTCGGAAAAAAAGGTACCGACGAAGGCTTGTTGCTGCTCGTCGTGCCGAACGATCGCAAGGTGCGTATCGAAGTCGGTTATGGGCTCGAGGGGAGCGTGACAGATGCGGTGTCCGCCCGCGTGATCCGCGACGTCATTGCGCCGGCCTTTCGCCAGGGCGACTACGAAGCGGGCATTGCTCGGGCTTTCGGCCATCTGATGCAGGTCGCGGGCGGCTCGGTCGAAGCAGCCGAGGCGCCGCCCGTCCGGACGCGGCCTAGACCCGCCGCGGCGCCGAAGCTTTCGCTCCTGGTGCTTGGCATGTTCTTCCTCGCTCCCTTGCTCTTGCCGTTGCTGCTCGGTGGCCGTCGCCGGCGCGGCGGTGTCGGAGGTTTTCTGGCGGGAGCGCTCGCGAGCAGCCTGCTGTCGGGAAGGGGATCGCGCTGGGGCGGCGGCGGTTTCGGTGGCGGGGGCGGCTTCGGCGGCGGAGGTGGTGGTTTCGGTGGGGGTGGTGGTGGCGGCTTCGGGGGTGGTGGAGCATCTGGATCATGGTGAAGCGTCTGCTTTCGGTGGAAGAGGCCCGCGCCGTCGAGGACGCGATCTTCGCAGTGGAAAAGCGCAGTGCGACCGAGATGGTGGTAGCCATCGTCAGCAAGAGCGCGGACTACTGGTCTTACCGCGTGCTGATCGCCTGTGGTTGGGCGATGGCTGCCGCGCTGGGGCTTCACTACGCGTCTCCCTGGCTGCCTGCGCTCTGGGTCGTGCTCGTACAGGTGCCGGTGGGAGCCATGGTGTTCCTCGTGCTCGCCTGGCCTCCGCTCCAGCGCTGGATGGTGCCCGCGGATCGGGCGGAGGCTGCCGTGCGGCAGCGTGCCTTCGCGCTCTTCGCAGAGCGTGGGCTGCACAGGACCCAGATGAGCACGGGACTTCTTATCCTGGTGTCGGAGCTCGAGCATCGCGTCGTCATCCTCGGTGACTCGGGGATTCATGACCAAGTCGGAGATGCCGGCTGGACGGAGCACGTGGCGCACCTGGTCACTCACATCCGGGAGGGGCGCGCCGCAGCCGGTCTGCTGGAGGTCATCGCGCGGCTGGAGACCAAGTTGGCGACCATCGTGCCTGCGAGGAGCGACAACATAGACGAGCTGCCAAACGCCGTGCTGATGCTGGACTGACGGCCAACGTCACCGACCGGCGTGTGCTAGACAGCGCCGGTGCCAAGCTTTGCTTGTAAGGAGTGCAGTCGTCAGTTCGAGGTTGCTGAGGCGACGCTAGCGAAGTTCCCGGGTTGGGAGCCCAAGCGTTGTTTACGCTGCAAGAAGCAAGCGCCAGTTAAATCCATGCGGGCACCCGCCGTTGGACGTGGTCGTTCGTCCTCTCGCGCCGGTCGAGGCGCGTCCAGTCGCGAAGAGAACCTCACGGTTGCGGAGGTGCTCGCCAAGTACACCGCCGGTCCCGTAGACGGCGTTTTCACGGACGGCGCAGCGGACCCCAATCCGGGCCCAGGCGGCTGGGGCGCGGTCTACGTGCTCGGCGACGCTGTCGTCGCCGAGCGTTGGGGGCACGAGCCTCACACCACGAACAACCGCATGGAGCTGGCCGCACTAATAGCGGGTTGCGCGCTCGTGCCCGATGGAACGCCCGCCGTGCTCTACACGGACAGCCAGCTATGCGTCAGCACCATCACGGAATGGGCAAAAACGTGGAAGGCGCGGGGGTGGAAGCGCAAGGGCGGTGAGATCAAGAATCTCGAGCTCGTCCAGGAGCTGTACGCGATCATCCAGCGGCGTCCGGAGCTCGAGCTCCGTTGGATTGCCGCGCACGCGGGCAATCGCTGGAACGAATACGCCGACGCGCTGGCGACCTCTTACCGACGCTCCCAGCGCTGACGTGGTCAGAGCCTGCACCAGGCGAGGAGCCAAACACGGGCTCGCTTCGCGTGGCGTAGGCTCGTGACCAGGGTGTGCCTACTTGTTGGCTTTCTGCCGGGCTTCGCCCTTCAGCTCGCCCACTTTACCTTCGGCCTGTAGCTCCTCGTCGCCGACAACGGCACCAACCCGGTTCTTGACCGCACCGACGACCTCTTCGACCTTACCCTTGGTGCGCTCGCCCGCCTTGGCGGCCTCCTGCTTGCCTTGGCCTTTCAGCTCCTTGGCTTTGCCTTCGGCTTCCATTTGCTCGTTGCCGACGAGCTTTCCGACGGCTCCCTTGATCTTGCCACCCAGCTCCTCGGCCGCGCCTTCGCCACGATTGCTTGCGTTGCTCATAGTGATTTCTCCTAGTAGCTGCGAAGGAATACCCTTCGGCGTGTCTGAACTGGAGCAATGCGCGTGCCGCAGCCTTTTCGCGACCTTTTGCCTATTTAGCCGGCTTGAGTCGCGCAAGCTGCCACAGCGCGTGGCAAACATGTCGGGCCGATTTCCACGTCAGTGGCCGCAGGGCGCAAGTGGGTCAGACTGTGACGCGTTGCCGAGAAGGCTTTCACCCGCATGATCTCCTGCGGCGGATCCTCCGTGGTGACGTGGCGTGCCACGTGGGCACAGACGTTTGCCACGGCGATGGCGGCGCTGGCGCTGAGCAGCGGCTGCGAGCAAGCAGGGCAGCGTCCGCTGCCGAGCAAAGGGCTCGTGGCGGAGGCCGCTGCCTCCCCCGAGGGCCGCCACGCCCCGAGCGCGCGCGCGCCAACTGCTGCCCCTCAGAGGTCCGCCCCGGCCGCGCCCGCGCAGGACGCTGGCGCGGTCGACACTTGCCCCGCCGAAGCCGTGCGTATCGAGGACTTCTGCATCGATCGCTATGAAGCGCACCTTGCCAGGCGCATGCACGACGGCTCGCTGGTGCCGCATCCGCCCGAGCAGCGACCCTCCGATTGGGACAACATCGTGGCGCGGTCCGCCAAGGGCGTTCTGCCGCAGGCGTACATCAGCCGCATCGAGGCAGCGCGAGCCTGCGCCAACGCCGGCAAACGACTGTGCTCGTTGCGTGAGTGGTACCGGGCCTGCCGCGGCCGGCGCAACACGGTTTATCCCTACGGACCCCGCTACGAGTCGCGGCGTTGCAACGTTGGCAAGCCCCACCTCTTGTCGCTGCTGGCGGGAGCCAATCCTCGGGCCTGGAGCTACGAGCGTGACTTCAACAATCCGGAGCTCAGCAAGAGGCCGGGCTTTCTGGCACGCACGGGGGAGTACGCTGGCTGCGCCAGCGACCACGGCGTTCACGACCAGGTCGGCAACCTGCACGAATGGGTGTCCGATCGCGTGGACGCTTCCCTCGACCGAAAGCTTCCGCTCGAGCCGCCCATTCGACGCGCGCTCGCGCGCAGCACGGGCAAGGGTGTCTTCATGGGCGGCTTCTACAGCACCCAGCAGGAGCATGGCGACGGTTGCAACTTCGTCACCACCGCGCACGAGCCTGCGTATCACGACTACTCGACTGGGTTTCGCTGCTGCCGCAGCGTCCACTGACACCGCGCACAGCCCGCCCTCCGCATCGAGGGGAGCGCGAAGCGGGGGTCGCGCGGAGTGGCCAGGGATAAGATTGGTGATTGCCTCGGCGGCGACGTCAATGTGCGCCCGGGGCCTGCAGCGGAGGCAGCCCACGCAGACCTGCAGCGAGCACCTGAGCGGGGGTCAGCTCACCCTTGATCGTGAAGGGTACATCGACGTTGAGGCGCTCGCTGCCGATGCTCGCCTTGCCGCGCACCTGAAACGGCACGGGTTGCGCCGAGAGAGCGTAGGGCGCCAGAGCGACCAGGTTGGTCCATGTCGCGCGCAGCTCTGCCGTCATCAGCTTGGACGCCTTAGCCGGAATGCTCCCCTGAGGTTGCGAGTGTGCCTGGCCGATGGGCGCGCCGCTGGCCAGCTCCAGCACGCCGTCGACTGTCTGCACGAGCAAGGAAAAGCCATTGGGATTGTAGACGTCGAGCTCGAGCGTGAGCCCGAGTGCGCTCGGATCGATCGAGGTGGCGCGGATGGAGAGCGGCGTCACTCGGGGCGGCGTCGGCTTAGAGCAGGCACTGGTGAGCAACAGTGTCGTCAGCGCCGAGATGGCAAGTGCGGTCCGGGAGGGGCCCATGCGGCGCAGCGTAGCATCCGCTCCCGCTCGGTCTGGCAGCTATTCACCGCGTGCGCTGCGTGCCCCTCGGTCACAGTGGCGGACCAACGAAGGTCAGGAGCAAGAACAAAGCCGTGAGCAACGCGACTGCCGTGACCACGCCCGCGGCGCCCAACACCCAGACGGTGAGCTGCGAGCCACGCCGCTGGGCACGCGGGTCGAGCTTGCGGCATTGCTCCACGTAGGCGCGCACGGCAGCGCGAGGAACGGCAATCGCCTGCGTGATGGGTGCCCAGGCGCGAATGAGCCCTCGCGAGCTCAGCCCTTGCAGGACTCCCGCGGGGGAGGTGAGCAGGTCCCAGCCGCAAGCGTACAGGCCGAATCGAACGCCGTGTCGAAAGCGCGCCGAGCTGCCAGTCGTACCGGCGCCCAGCTCGATGCAGATACCCCACAACGCGTGCAAGCCAACCATGGTGACGCTCATGATCAGGAGCGCACCTGCCGCTACGGCCAGCATGGAAGGCGTCGCCAGCAAGCGCGCGAACAGCTCCGGGGCCATCGCCCATGACACGAGTGCTGCAGCCGAGCCGACTGAACCGATCGCCACGAGCTCCGCCACCAGCGCGAAGGTGAGCGCGGGCAACAAGCGGCCGTCCGGCAACTGACCGAACACGCGCAGTGGTTGCGTGCTGCTCGCCAATGCGGTGTACCAAAGCCGTTGGCACCAGCTTCCGCTGCGGCTCTCCCAGGGGAGTGTGCTGACGAGCTCGGCAGCCTTGGGTTTGCCGTCGCAACCGCCGCAGCTAGCGCTGCCGCAGCGGGCGCAGCTGACCGCCGGCGGCTCGTCGTCGGCGTCGCTGAAAGTATTGCTCAGAACGCTGTTCGCCACTACCCGCACGCGACCTCGCGATGGTTACGCGCACAGTGTGGCTCAGGTTACTCAGCGCGCCACCGACACTGTGCGGTCCTGCTCTGAGACGGCGCGCCGTCCTGTTTCAGGACGACTTCGTGCGTTCGCGCTGCGCTTATTCTCGCGCCTCGCCAGGTGACCAGGCACGCGCACCGAGCGCGCCGGAGGGCTCACGCGTGCTCGCGTGCAGCACTGGAGTTACTTCACGCATCGAGCACTCCACGGTTAGGAGTGCGGTCTATGCACGCGGCCACGACCGCAGGCACCAGTCGGCGTGCACTCCGCTGCAATGAAGCTCACACGCGTGCTGCGCAGCGGCCTCGTTCCTGTCATTGCGCTGCGCTGAGCGCGACACCGGTCCGTCCCGCCTAAGTTCAAAGTTCCAGCAGAAAATCAGGCATGGGCAGCCGGCTTAACTAACGCTGAGCGTGCTGCTCTCTGCATCGTGGTGAAACGAAGGTCGGCAGGTTACGACGAGGGATTTGCCCCTACCTTTGTGATGCGCTCATTCCGTGCTAGCGCCGCCAGTAACGCCATGTACGTGGGATCGTCTCGGGTCGTTGCTTGGGCTCTACTCTCTGGATCGGTGCTCGCGTGCTCTGCGAGCACTCCGTCCGAGCAACGTCCTGATAACACGCAGGGCGGCGGCAGCAATGGCGCGAACGGTGGCACGGGGGCGGGTAGCGGCAGCGGACCCGTCGCCAACGGCAACACCGGCGGCGGCATCGGCTTGCCACCAGTGCAGCTGCCAACCGGTGGAACCCCAGTCGTGCCAGATGACGATCCGGGCAATCCGAACATCACACATCCGACGTGCGGCGCAGGGTTCTGTGAAGACTTCCCAGCCACGCCCATCCTGGGCGAGAACGTGCCTGCGAATGCGCCCATGTTGTTTGGTGAGCCCGACAACTTCGGCGCTGGCGACTTGTGCGTGCTCGAGCCGCAGCTCTCGGCGGGTGCGACGCCTGGCACGATGATCCCGGCGAACTGGCTGCGACCGCGCTTCCGGTTCAACGCCACGGGCCTCGATCTCTTCGAGATCCGCATCCGGACTGCTTCACAGAAGCATGAGCTCGTCGCTTACACGCGGAAGTCGAGCTGGTACATGCCCAACGAAATCTGGGCTGGGCTGGGTACGCCCGGGGTCGACAAGGTGCCTGCTGCGGGCAACGGCGCGGCCAACAACGGCGCCGGCGCGCCGTTCACGGTGACCATCCGCGGGGTCAATTCGGCGGCGCCCGGCAAGCCGGTGGGCGTCAAGGGCGACTTCCACGTGGCGCCTGTAGTGGCCACGGGCAGCATGGTGTTCTGGACCGTCAACTCGTCGCAAGTCACGCCCGATTCCAGCAAGCTGCTGGGCTTCGCCGTCGGTGACGAGGGTGTCGCGGAAACGCTGAAGCTGACCGACCTCAAGTGGGCAGGACAAATCGGCGAAGACGGCTCGGTGCTGCGTGGCTACTACGACATGCCGAAGGTGCCCGGCTTCGTCGACGGTCAGGTGCGCTGCATTGGCTGCCACACGTCGACGCCAGACGGCTCGTCCGTGGTCTTCACCGACGACTGGCCATGGGCCAAGGCGGTCGCCTCCGTGGCGGCCGGCAGCATCGGCGCCGTTCCGCCCTACGTGACGCCGGGGGCCCGAGCGTTGTTGAAGCTGCCGTGGCTCGGAACGCAGACCATGTCGCCAGCGCACTGGATGCCGGGCGACCGCATTCTGATTACCACCTATGGGGTCAGCACGCGCTCGGGCGCACCGCGCAACAAGGCATGGTTTGGACTCCCCAATCCGTCCAACCCCGACAAGATCAAGATGCACCACCTCGCGTGGATCGATCTGGAGACAACCGCCGTCATCAACGACGCGGTGACCAGTGTGCCCGACTACGGGCAAAATTTGGACGGCCGTCAAGCAGCCGTACTGGCCGCGCAGAACCAGGGCTGGGGGCTCATCGCGACAGGCGACGTAGGGGTCGGGGCTGCTTCGCCGAACATGAATCGCGCAGGTGACAAGATCGTCTACACGGTCACGGACTACGCGCCCGATGGCCACGCGGACTACACCGCGACGACCGCCGACATCAAGGTCGTCCCCTACAACAACAAGGCGGGCGGCGTGTCGCAACCGTTGGCCGGCGCCTCCGATCCGAACTTCCTCGAGTACTACCCGGCGTATTCCGCGGACGACAAGTGGATCGCCTTCACGCGTGCTCCGAAGCCGGGCGCAACGTCGCCGGACGGACCTTACTACAATCGTTTTGGCGAAATTCACATCGTGCCGAGCGAGGGAGGGACGTCCACCTCCTTGATCGCCAATACGCCGAACACCTGTGGCGGTGACGACCTCAAGCGCGGCGTCATCAACAGCTGGCCGAAGTGGTCCCCCGATGCATTTTCAGCGCACGGCAAGCGCTACTACTTCGTCATCTTCTCTTCGGCACGCAAGTACAAGGATGAGTTCTCCGAGCAGTTTCAGTTGCCGCTCTCACCAACCAGCGCCTTCGCTGGGTTGACCGACTCCTCTCAGCTGTGGATGGCCGCCATCTCCGTGGACGAGGCGACCAAGGAGGTAGTCACCTATCCGGCGCTCTACATCTGGAACCAAAATCGATTGGCAGCCGCCGGGGCCGGTCAGAGCATTCGCTTCAGCAATCTCACTCCTGCCTGGGATCCAGTCAAGCTGCCCCCGATCGAGATCCCCGAGGTACCGGCGGAAGAGCCACCGAAGTGAGTCGAGCGCCGCGGCGGCGGTTGCGCGCGTCCCGCAAACGCGGCGCTCGCGACCTTCAAACGTCGACGTAGCGGCGGAAGCGTCCGCCACGAAACGCGAGCAGCAGCTGCTTGACGTGCTGAGCCGAGGCTGGCAGCTGCGTGATGGAGCGCGCTTGTCCGAAGAAGTCGTTGAAGCCTGGCATATCGGCCAGCCCCGCTTGTCCAGCTTCCACGAAGCCCATGCTCCATTCAGCGAACGCGCGGGTCGTGAGGTTCTGCTGTGCCAGCACGAGGACCTTGTGGTGACGCGGGTCTCGCTCGATATGGTCGAAAAGGGCGGCCACACGTTGCGGCTCGCCTTCCAGCACCTGGAAGAAGGAGCCAGCTTGGTGGACCAGGATACCGCTGATACCGAGTCGACGGTTGTTGCTGCGCGCGGCGAGCAGCAAGGCGGTGAGGTCCCTCGGACCGAACGGGGTGACTGCCGCGCTGACGTAGATGGTTTCTTGAAGGAGCGGATTGCTCGTCACCAGCCGACTAGCGGCGCGGTGCTTATGCCGGTTAAGCCCACCCCATCTTGGCTGCTCGGCTCGCCCGGTTGCCGTCGCGCTTGGCCCCGCCCTTGCACGGGGGTCCTCCCGTACGAGCCGCAGCGCGACTGGCTCGGAACCCGAAGGAGACAATGATGCCGGCTTTGAAGATGAATGGGACCCCGACTCTTTGGCTGCGGTGTGGCGCCATGGCTTTGTTAGTGGCAGCTTGCGCCGGCGACAAACGCCAGGCGCAGGACGCCTCGGGCAGCTCGACCACAGCGGTCGCCGCGCTTCAGGGCACCATGCGTACGCCCACGCCGCGCCAGGACTTCGAGGCAACGGTCCAGCTTTCACAGCAGTTTCGCTCCCGCTGCAGCTTGCCCGACGCTCCGCGCGAGGCGCCTCGCTTCGACTATGACCAGGCAACGCTGCGCCCGCGTGGCGAGAACGTGCTCGATGACGTCGCACGCTGCCTAACGGAGGGCGGGCTCAAGGGTGAGCTCATCACCATCGTTGGTCGTGCCGACCCCCGTGGTTCCGACGAGTACAACGAGGATCTCGGGCGCAGCCGCGCAGCCGCGGCCCGCAACTACCTCGTACAAAAGGGCGTGCCCGCGGATCGCATTCGGCTCATGTCGCGTGGCTCCGAGGGTGCCCGCGGCACCGATGAAGCGTCCTGGGCGCTCGATCGCCGGGTCGATTTCGAGTTGGGCGACCTGACCGCGGCGGCCTCGCAGGCCGGTGCGCCCTCGACGGCAAGCGGCGAGAGTCCGATCATGGAAGGCACACGTCTACAGGCGGAGACCTCCGAAGCGCGCAGCAAGGAGGTGGATGCCGCCAGCTACGCCGACACGGCCGAGGGCGGCAAGCCGACAGGCAGCGCGGCCTCGCCGTCGACGAGCGCAGCCTCGAGCAGCGGCTCCGGCAGCTCGTCGGCTTCCAGCTCCGGCAAGGCGTCCGGCTCGACCAGCTCCGGATCCGTCAAGGGCTCGGCTTCCGGATCCGCGAACGTAGGTGGCAATCGCTAGTTGAAGGTCAGGCGCGCACGTCTGCGCCCGCGCACAGCGTTGCGGCGTCCAGCGGGGGAGACGTGCGCACAGGTGGGCTTCACTGCGTTTTCGAGGCTCCTGTTTTCCTCGGCGCGCCTTCAGTCGGTTCACCTCCGACCGTAAGCCTCGCCGAGGCCTATTGAACCCAATACAGGAAACTCCCCCCTCGCGGAGGTCGCGCGCGGCAGCGACGGCGTCGCAGCAGCTCGGTGCTGATGTCGACCCTGTAATAGGGCCACGTGCTCACCGGAGCGCGCGTAGTCCGCGCGCACTCGTGTTAAGCATGGTCGGCGCGCTCTTCGTGGCACTCGCTTGCGGCGGCTCTGGCCCGGACGAGCCAACCGATGGCGAGCGTGGTGGCGCTGCAGGCAACGGGGGC
>DASQDA010000552.1:0-5075 GCA_035634435.1 Polyangiaceae bacterium | reverse complement strand
CGCCGAGCTGCCCCTGCACTCCCTGCGCCGGGGTCGAAGGTTAACCGTGCAACCCGTACGTGCCTCCAGCTCCGATCGACAAACGGGCGATCGCAACAAGAGCGGCTCCGATCCGCAGTCGACGACGACGGCACGCTACCGACCTGGCACGCTACTCCTCGAGAAGTACGAGCTTCTGCAACCGATTGCCGAGGGCGGCATGGGCATCGTCTGGCGGGCGCGCAACCGCGTGCTCGACATGGACGTTGCGCTGAAGATCAGCAACGCGCCCATCGGTGAAGGTGTCAACGAACGAGCGGCAGCGGCCCTGATGCGCCGGGCCGTCACCGAGGCGCGGCTCGCCGCGCAGCTGGCGCACCCCGCGGTTTGCCGAGTGCTCGACTTCGGAATGACCGACACTGGTGATGCCTGCGTGGTCACCGAGCTACTGCACGGCGAAACGCTGGAGGACGTGCTCCTGGAGCGAGGGCAGCTCGCGCCCCGCGAAGCGGCGTGCATGCTCCTCCCCATCCTCGACGGTCTCTCCGCCGCCCACGCGCAAGGGGTGGTCCATCGCGACGTGAAGCCAGCGAACATTTTTCTGGCGCGCGACTCCCAGGGGCACCTTCAGCCCAAGCTTTTGGACTTCGGAATTGCGCGCTGCACGCTCGATTCGGAACGGCGTACGACGGCGGGTCGGATCTTCGGCACGCCGAACTACATGTCGCCCGAGCAGGCGCGGGGCAGCTCGGAGGTCGACGATCGGAGCGACATCTGGAGCATCTGCGCAACGCTCTACGAGCTGGTCTCGGGGCAGGCGCCGTTCGAAGGCGAGAACTACAATGCCGTGCTTTGGGCCGTGCAAAACACCGAGCCGGCGTCCCTCGCGACGCAAGGGCTCGCCGACGACAGGTTCTGGGAGATCGTCCTGCGCGGTCTGTGCAAGTCGCCCCACGAACGTTGGAGCTCCACGTCCCAGCTTGCACGCGCCCTCACGCGCTGGCTGCTGGATGAGGGCGTCGAGCTGGACGTTTGCGGGGTCTCGCTGCGAACTCGGCTGTCCCACTCGGAAACGGAAGTCACGAACGCGCGCTTGAAGCCCACGGTTGCGAGGCGAGCGAAGACGGTATCCACCGACGAACGCCTCGGTGCCCGTGCCGCGGGCGTCTTGCGCCACGTTTCGAGCTCGCCGCGCATCACGGCCGCCGCCGTGGGCGTGCTGTTGCTGCTTGTCGGTTCGTGGATTGCGCTCAGCGCCGGCGGTGCCGACGTCACCGCTCCTTCGACGGTCGTCACGGTCGAAGCAAACAAGCCTGAGACCGCACAGGCGCCACCCACTCCACCAGCCGCCGCCGTCCCGCCCGCAGCGGCAATGGCGACGCCGGTGAGCGAGCCTGTGGCCGCGCCACCAACCAGCGTCGCTAGCGCGAGGCAGCTCGGAGCCGTTTCACCGCCGCCGCAACGCGCGCCCCTCGCTCGAGCCGCAGCCCCAGCGCGACTGGCACCTGCCGTGGCGCCACCAGCCCGCACCAAAGCGACCGAAACCGAGCTCACTGAGCTGTTGCCGTTCCCCGAAGCCGATGACCCGATCCCGCCTAGGGCAGCCGCCGGGAGCAGCACGAAGAGCCCCGCAGCGCCCGCGCGCGCGCGTCCTTCGAAGCCGCCGGCAACACCGCAAAAGCCGCCTACGAGGGCCGGCGATACTAGCAAGCGCCAGGGCTCCGCCAACGGGCTCGACTACGACTTCGGTCTCTGAGTGCTGCGGCTGCTGCTCCTCGTTGCCGGCGTGGTGCTCGTGCTGTTCGTGCTGCGCGCCTTTCGAGGCGTCGACGCGGGAAGGGGCGGCGAAGTTCCAGTCTCACGCCGACGCATGACCCGGGAAGAGGCACTCGCCGTCCTCGATCTGCCAGAGGGGGCGTCCAAGGACGAGATACTCAAAGCCTACCGGAATCTGATGCGTAAGGTGCACCCCGATACGCCCGGGGGCTCGACGTACCTCGCGTCGCAGGTGAATCAGGCCAAACGTGTGCTGCTGGACTGAGAGCCGTCTAACAATCACACGTCGAGTCTGCCGCGCAGTTGTCGCGACCGGGATGCCATTGACACGTCGCGGGGTTACAGAACTGCCAGCCGCGGTTTCCGCAGCACTGGAACTCCCCGCGCGAACAGACGCCGCAAGCACTCCAGCTCCCCCAGGCCCCCCAGGTACAGCTCGCCGAGCACGTTCGCATCCTGGTCTGCACGACCGTGGTGCAATCGGTGCACGCGCGACGCTCCGTCTCCTGCTGCCTGGGCATACACACGGGAGTGACGGGTCCACACGGGTTGGGACTGCCGCCGACGCCGCTGCCGCCAGCGCTATTCCCGCCGCCGCTGCCGCCGCGAACCAGGCCACCGGTGCCAGCGCCGCCGGCCCCGCCGTTGCTGCTACCTCCGAGCGCGCCACCCACTCCCGTGCCACCGCTGCTGCTACCGCCCGTACCGAGTCCGCCAACGTTGGCACCGCCCGTGGTCCCGCCGTCTGGGGATCCGCCCGCGCCGCCGCCATCATCGCGGCCAGCTTGACCGCCGTGCGTTTCGCCAGGGGCGCCGCTCTCGCCGTTGGCGGAGCCTCCCGAGCTCGTCGCGGCCCCCTCAGAGGAGCCCGCGTCGCCACCCCGCGCTCGGCCACCTGGACCTCCGCCTGCGGCGTTGCTGTTGCCCCCTTCCGGTGCGGGCAGCTCGGGGGTAGACGGCACATGCCCGAGAAAATCCTCGTCGTCGGGCGCGAGCAAGCTGCACGCGGAGACAGTCATCAGCGCGACGCCGCCGAGCTTCCTGATTGTGCTGTGCTTGCGCGGCATACGTCACCGTCTCCCGCGCGGCATGCTAGCCCGCTGCGCCACGGCGCGCAAAACCACCGTCCTGGCGGCCGACCCATAACTGGGTACAGTTGCGCGCTGCCTTCCGCGGGCAGGGAGAATTATCCAGGAGCTGGTAGGCTTGGCGCGAAGGGAGTTGTGGTGATGGTCCAAGACAGGTTTGTCAATCGGGGAGCGGGGTGATGACTCCTCGTCACGCGCCTCGCCTCGTCGGTCGATACCTGCTGTGCGAGACCATTGCGGCCGGCGGCATGGCGACGGTGCACCTGGCGCGCCTGATGGGACAGGAGGGGTTTACGCGCACCGTTGCCCTCAAGCAGCTGTATCCGCACTTCGCGCAGGATCGCGATTTCGTCTCCATGTTCCTCGACGAGGCGCGGCTGCTCTCCCGCATCCGCCATCCGAACGTGGTGGCGCCGCTCGACATCATTGCGCTGGATGCGGAGCTTTTCATCGCCATGGAATACGTGCATGGCGAGGCCCTCTCGCAGCTCGCTCGAGCTGCCGGTGGACCGGTTGCACCGTCAGTCGCCGCCGCCATCTTGGTTCAAGTCTTGCTCGGACTGCATGCGGCCCACGAGGCGAGTGGCGAGAATGGCCAGCCACTCGGCATCGTTCACCGCGACGTTTCCCCGCAAAACATCCTGGTTGGCGAGGATGGAATCGCTCGCATCGTCGACTTCGGTATCGCCAAAGCCGTCTCGCGCGCGCAAACCACTGGCGAAGGGCGTCTGAAGGGCAAGCTGGGCTACATGGCGCCGGAGCAGATCCGGCTGCAGCACAGTGACCGCCGCACGGATCTGTTCACTGCTGGGATCGTGCTCTGGGAGCTGCTGACGGGCGAGTTGCTGTTTCCGGGGGACAACCCGGCGGCCGTGCTCGACGCGATCTTGCGCGGTGAAATCGTCCCGCCAAGTCGCTTGGCGCCGGGACTCTCGGCCGAGATCGATGCGGTCGTGATGCGTGCTCTGACGACCAACGTCGAGCAGCGTTTCCAGACGGCACGCGAGATGGCCATTGCTCTGGGGCAAGCAGTGGCACTTGCGAGCACCCTGGAGGTCAGCTCCTGGGTCACTGCGCTCGCCGGCGCTGAGCTGTCCCGGCGTGCCGAGCGCATCGCCGAGGTGGAGCGCATCTCGCTCAGCGAGCTGACTCAATCGCGCCCCATTCCGGTGCGCGAGCTGGCCGCCCGGCAGAGCAGCGTGGCTCCGTCGACCACTCCCGCGCCGGACGGCCGCGTGCAGCGCGCATCGGACGACCCAGCGGCCCCTGCGCTGCCTACCGCCGTGCACACCGATCTGTCGATTGTGCCCTCGAGCGCCCACTCGTATCTTCGCAAAGGGCGGCGCCCGTCTCGTGCCTTGCTGTTTGCACTGCCCGTCGCCCTTGGGGGCGTGGCTGCGCTCGCGTTCTACCTGCGCCCCGAGGCGCCCCCGCCGACCGTCACCGCAATCACCGCCAGCGAGCCGGAAGCCTCCGGGACGTCGGTCGCGCTGGCGAGCCCAAGCGGCGTGGGCGGCGCGGCGACGCAGGAAGCCAGCGCCCCCCCACTCCCGGCTGAGGTGACCAGCAGCGTGAGTGCGGCGCCGCCGGCGTCGGCTGAAGTACCCGTCACGCGTGGAAGACCTGCTGCTCGCCGGCCACAGGCTCCTGCCCCGGCTCAGAACAAACTGACTGCGCGCCCGAGCCCGCCGGCGCCAGCCGCGGTGAGCCCGGGCAGTAAATGCGCGGTGCCCTATACAATCGACAAGGATGGTATCAAGCGTTTCAAGGTGGAGTGCTTTTGATGCTTAGTACCGGTATCCGTCCGCGTAACGATCTACCGCGCCTGGTGGCAGGGCTCGTGCTGGCAGGCTCTGCGCTGGTGGCGCCGCCGCTGGGGGCCCAGGTCGCGGAGGAATGTATTGCCGCCCACGCCGAGGGGCAGGTGCTGCGCAGCAAGGGCAGCTTGCTGCTGGCGCGCGACCGCTTTCGTACGTGCGCAGCAGAGAGCTGCCCGGGCGTCATCCGCGGCGAGTGCTCGACGCTAGCGAGCGACGTCGACGCCGCGCTCCCAACGGTCGTCCTCGTGGCGGTCAGCGGCCGCGAGCAGGACGTCGGAGCGGGGTCCGTTCGGATCGACGAGAAGGCCGATTGGCTGGCGCTGGACGGCCGAGCCGTGCCGCTCGATCCAGGCCTGCACCGCTTCACCTTCCAATTGCAGGACGGCAGGACGCAGGTCGCCTCGGTGCTGTT
>DASQDA010000551.1:0-5969 GCA_035634435.1 Polyangiaceae bacterium | reverse complement strand
TGGCACGTTCGGACCGCAAGCTGGGTCTTCAACACGGCGAGGCGCTGTTCGAGCGCGTGGCCTCCGCCGTGCGGGAAAACCCAAGCCGCGACCCCGCCACCCGAAGCATGCTGGTCAATGCTTTGAGTCAGCGTGCCGTGCTGCTGGCCGCCCTGGGCGATCGCGACGTTGCCGTGCGGGTGGTGGCGGAGCTGCTCGCCCTCGAGCCACGCGCAGAGCTTGGATTGCGCTTGCAAGAGCGCCTCGGCGGGCCCGGAAAAGGCGCCGTCGACGTGAGCGGCCTCCTGGCGCGGCGCTGAGCGAGCGGGAGCAACCATGGCACCGATGTACGCGCCAAGCTGGCAGGGTGTAGAGTCGGCGGCGCCATGTTGCGGGTAGTACGCTTCGGTTCCTTGGCTCGGGTGCTTGGCGTGGCCGCGCTGCAGGGCTTGCCGGGCTGCGCCTCTAGCGGCCCCGCCGTCCCCGCCGCGCCCCTGGAGCCAGCGGTAGCGCCACCGCCAGCGCCTGCCCCGCGCGCCGAAACTGCCGCAATGCCCACCGTGGTTGCGGCGGAGCCACCAGCATCCAGACGTTCCGGCAGCGAGCCAGCCGCGGGGCCCCCGCCACTGCCGCCAAGCCTCGTCGAGGTGTGCAATCGCAGCTGCGAGCGCATGCGGGCGCATTGCGCGGAGACCGCAGCCGAGAGCTGTCGCATGAACTGCACGCAGTACGAGCACCCGCCCGCGGGCTGCGAGGGACTCGCGCGCGTCGCGCTCGAATGCGCCAACGGAGCCGAGGACTACACCTGCGTCAACATTGCCCCCGAGTCCTGCGCGGCCAAGTTTCGACGCGTGGTAGCGTGTGCCAAAGGTGAGCCCGACCCTGGAGAGCCCCTAGATCCGACGCGGGTCCCCGATTCGTGGCAACGCTTCGAGGCGCATGGCTTTGCGGCGCCCATGCCGGCTGACGTGGCGCAGGGCGAAGAAGCAGGCGACCCCCTCGTGACCTCGGCGCAAGGCGGCGTGACCTACTCAGTGCGCGTCACCGCTGCGCCCACGGTCAAGCCAACGCAGCAGAACCTGGTGCGGGTCACCCTCGGGTTGCTCGGCAAGTGCGCACGCAAGCTCAAGCTCTACAGCATGGTCGAGCGGAGTGACAAGGTGAGTATCCGCTTCGACTCGGCCTGTCCCGACGGCAGCCAATGGCGAGGGATGCTCGTCATCGCGGGGGAGCGAATGTACGTCTTGCGCGTGGCCGGTCCAGCCGGGTTTCGCGAGCCCATCGACCCTTTCATCTACAACTTCGAAACCCGCTGAGCGCGGATCCGCCATGAGACTACTCCGCTACGTTCGCTGCGACGTGTTCACCGACCGCGCCTTTACGGGCAATCAACTGGCCGTGTTCACCGATGCGCGCGGCGTGAGCCCAGAGCTCATGCAGGCGCTG
Source organism: Polyangiaceae bacterium (assembly GCA_035634435.1). Lineage (GTDB taxonomy): Bacteria > Myxococcota_A > Polyangia > Polyangiales > Polyangiaceae > PMG-095. The sequence continues at coordinate 4,544 of DASQDA010000551.1, read as the reverse complement.
GCACGCGAGATGAACCTGGCAGAGAGCGTGTTCGTGCTGCGGCCCGAAGCCGGCGGGCACGCCAAGCTGCGCATCTTCACGCCCGTGCACGAGATGCCCTTTGCAGGGCACCCCACGCTGGGCAGTGCGTTCGTGTTGGGCAATGCCTTGCAAGCCGAGGTGATCCAGTTCGAAACTGGCGTGGGCCTGGTGCCCGTGCGCCTGGAGCGTGAAGGCGCGCGCGCCGTGTTCGGCTGGATGGAGCAGCGAGTGCCTACAGAGCGACCCTTCGAGCGGCCCGCCGAGCTGCTGTCGATCCTCGGCGTTACCCACTCCGAGCTGCCCGTGATTGAGTACGACAATGGCGCGCAGCATGCGTTCGTGATCTTGAAGACGCCCGCCGATGTCGCTCGTCTCGAGCCCGACCTCACGCGGCTCAAACGCTTCACGCGCGTCAGCATCAACGTCGCGGCGGGGTCTGGCCTGGAGTGGAAGACGCGGATGTTTGCTCCTGCCGCCGGCGTTCCCGAAGACGCCGCAACCGGCTCCGCCGCGGGACCCCTGGCCGTGCATCTGGCGCGTCACGGCAAGGTCGCGTTCGGGGAAGGTTTGCGCATTCGGCAGGGCGAGGAAATCCAGCGACCCTCCGAGCTCAGCGCGGTCGTGCGGGGCAGCGCCGAGCAGATTGATGCCGTGGAGGTCGGCGGCGCCGCCGTCATCGTCGGCCGCGGCGAGATCCGCATCGACGGCTAGCTATAGCGGCCCGCGGACGCCCGCGCGGGGCGACCTGTTGCCCTCCACGTCAGGGCAGGCGGGGAAACGACCCTGGTCGCCAGGCGGACTTGACAGCACCCCCCAGCGGCCGCCAAAACCCGTCTGCACGACCTGGAGGAGTGGCCGAGCGGTCGAAGGCAGCGGTTTTGAAAACCGCCGTACCCGCAAGGGTACCAGGGGTTCGAATCCCTTCTCCTCCGCCAGAGTCTCGCCCGATCTGGGACGCACACGTGCCTTTCGTGATGGCGAGCAACGCCGGACAAATCCCGTAGTAGTCACTGCCAGGTGCGATTCGTTGCACACGCTGTTCTCCACCAACGTCAATCTGCACATCGAGGGAGACGGTTTGCGTTGCGGACGCTCAATGGGAGCAGGCCAGGGTTCCACTGCGGGCCTCGCATGGCCACAACGGCACAACGGCACCGATGCCGGCCAGAACGAGCCTACGTTCCGATGCCCGCGGGCGCCCGATTGAAGATCGCTCCGCGATTGAGCGCGCGCCAAAAGAGCGAACGATGCACCCAAAGATTGACAGCACGCTGTCGATATGACAGGGTACTGTCATGACCAACGCCGTTCTAGACGTTCACGTGCTCGTCCTCGACACTCTCGCCGACTGGGAGCCGGGGCTCGCCATTGCACACATCAATCGCCCGGCGCCCGGAGTGGCTTCGCGCTACCAGGTGCGCAGCGTGGGGCTGACGCGCAGCCCCATCCGCACGCTCGGCGGTCTGACCATCACACCCGACCTGACGCTCGACGAGCTGAGCCCCAGCCAGAGCTCACTGCTCATCCTGCCGGGCGCCGATACGTGGATGGACGCGAGCACGGAGCCCGCGCTTGCCAAGGCGCGAGCCTTCGTTGCAGCGGGTGTGCCCGTCGCGGCTATCTGTGGCGCCACCTTCGGTTTGGCTCGCGCCGGCTTGCTCGATGAACGCCGCCATACCGGTAACGATCCCGGCTTCTTGGCGGCAAGCGGTTACGCGGGCGCGGCACACTACGTCAACGAGCCCGCGGTCGAGGATGGCGGCGTGATCACCGCCTCGGCCATGTTTCCGCTCGACTTCGCGCGCTTGATCCTGGCACGACTTCGGGTTTTTTCGCCTGCCGCGTTGGAGGCCTGGTACGGCCTTTACAGGACGGGCGACCCCGCCTGCTACTACGCTTTCATGGAAGCGCTCGAACATGCCCCCTCGCACTAGCCAAGGTCGTGGCGAGCTGACGGAGCTGGTGCTCAAGGTTTTCCGACTCAACGGACGTCTGCTGGACGTCGCCGATCAGATCACCCTGGGCACCGGTCTCACGGCTGCACGCTGGCAGGTGCTCGGGGCCGTGCTGCCTGCGCCACTCTCGGTCGCCGAAGTCGCGCGCAACATGGGCCTTACGCGACAGAGCGTGCAGCGCCTGGCGGACGTGCTGGTCGAGGAGGGGCTGTGTGAGTACCGCGACAACCCGGCGCACCGCCGCGCCAAGCTCTTGGCGCCCACTGCGTTGGGCTGGCAAGCTATCGAGCGCGTCCACCCGATCCAAGTCGCGTGGGCGCGTCGAGTAACGGCTGCGGTGGGCGAGGACGCGTTGCGTTCCACCAACGCCACGCTCGACGCCCTGCTCGCGACGCTCGATACGCCCGCCGGTCAGGTCGTCAGCGCGACCCCCGCGACGGCAAACAAACGCAACCCGCGTTCCCGTCGCTGAACCGTGAACCGCGCGGGCTCTAAGCGCCACACGTGCAGTCGAGGCAGCCGTGCTCCGCGCAGCTGCCACAGCAGCGCGTGACTTCCCGGCGCAAGGCTTCACGCGCTCTGAAGACGCGCACGCGCGCATTGTTGCTGGTAATGCCAGCCTCGGTAGCGTAGTCCTGGATCGAGCGTCCTTCGATCTCCACTTGGCGCAACGCGTCCGAGTATTCGGGTTTCAGCGCTGCGGCGAGCCCGCCCACACAGCGACAGACGGCAGCGTGGGTCTCCGCTGGCGTTGAAGGGGGCTCTTGCAGCTCGGCGGCGAAGGCCTCGAGCTTGCGTTGCGTGCTGGCCGTGCGGCGATGGTGATCGGTGATCGCATTGCGAAGCACCCGATAGAACCAGGCGACCGCCGCTTCTTCGTCGTGCAGCGTGTCGAGCTTGTGGATGCCGCGGACGAACGCCTCTTGCAAGAGGTCTTCGGCAAGCGCGCGGTTACCCAGACGACGCTCCAGGAAGCCCAGGAAGTCGCGATGGCTTTTGACCAGCAGGCGCACCCGCTCGTCAGAGACAGTGGTGGCGTCGGAATTCGTCGCAGGTTCGGGCATGAGTCGGCTCGCGTGGTTCGGCAGATGCCAAGTTGACGTCGCTCCCTTGAGTTCATTACACAGCTTGCCAGCGCGGGCGCCGCTGTGGACTTTCGCCACGTAGGTGTCTGTGTGTGTGGCATAATGTTATTGCAGTTGGCGCTCCCTCTCGGCAGAGTCGGTTCTGCAGGGTAGCGAGAGAGTCGCGTCATGAGCTTCGAATCCCAAGCGGGGCGTGATGCTGGCGAGGTGCGCCCCGGCCTGCCGTTCTACGACTCCGAGGCGGGAAGTGCGCCCCCGCCGGTTATCGCGGCCATTGCTGACGCCACCACGCTGGATCAGGTGTTCGAGGCCATGGTCGACCGCGCCGCCTTGGGCCTTGGCGCCTCGAGCGCCGGGCTGTGGCTCTTCGAGGGTGCAGCGAACACCTTGCGCTTGGTTCGCAATGTAGGTGTCGACCAAGGCGGGCCGGAACAAGAGCGCGGCAGCGAGCGCGCCGCCGAGCCACCCGTGCTCGAAGCCATCGGTACCGGTGAGCCGCTGTGGCTCGACTCGCGAGAGGAGCTGCTTACCCGCTACCCGCAGCTGGCAGCAGTGCAGCGCCCGGACGCGCCCCACGCGGTGGCCGTGTTACCGCTGCTCGGGCAGGAGCGTGCGCTCGGCGCGGTCCAGTTCACGTTGCCCGCCGTTTCCTGTCTAGACGCGGCCCAACGCGCGTTTCTCCTGCTGGTCGCGCGGCATAGCGTTGCAGCACTCGAGCGGCTGCGCCCGCCCGAGCCCGGACCCAGCACGACCGCTCTCCCGCAAGCCCCGGTCCTGGACAGCTCCGAGGCCGGATTAAGAGCGGAGCTCCTCTATGGGCTTGCACGCACCATCGTCGACGCCAGCGGCATCGACGCGGTCTTCGCTGCGGCGCTGAGCGCGATCGAGCGCGCCTTGCAGACCAACCGCGCTTCCATCTTGGTATACGACGACGCCGGGGTGATGCGCTTCAAGGCCTGGCACGGCCTGGACGAGGCGTATCGACGCGCCGTCGAGGGGCACTCTCCCTGGTCGCGCGACGTACAGGGCCCCACGGCGATCGTGGTGCCGGACGTGGAAGCAGACCACAGCCTTGCGGGGTATCTGCCACTCTTTCACCACCACCGGATTGCTGCGCTCGGCTTCATCCCGCTCGTCGCCGGGGGGAGGCTCATCGGCAAGTTCATGGTCTATTACGAGCGGCCGCGCGCGCTTTCCGCGCAGGAGCTGGAGGTGGCGCAGGCCGTAGCCAATCACGTCGCCGCCGAGATCGTTCGCTTCACGACGCTTGCCGAGCTTCAGCGGGCGGTGAAGTTGAACGAGATGTTCACCGCCGTGCTGGGCCATGATCTACGGGGGCCCCTCAGTGCCATCGTCGCCTCGGCGGAGCTCGCGCTGCTGCAAAGCGGCGACGAGCGGCAGAGGAAGCCGCTCTCTCGCATCGTCTCGAGCAGTGCTCGCATGGCGCGCATGATCGACCAACTGCTCGACCTCACGCGCGTCC
>DASQDA010000550.1:0-10287 GCA_035634435.1 Polyangiaceae bacterium | reverse complement strand
GAGCCGCGCCAGAGCGTGGCCGCGCACCCACGTTGACGTGGCGCGCTTCCCACAAGGGCAGCGCCTGACTCAGAGCCGCGGCTGCACGTTCTCGTGAACCCAGTCGACGATCGCCGGCAACGGCGTTCCCGGTTGGAACACCTTGCGCACACCGAGCGCCTGCAATCCGGGCAGGTCCGCCGCCGGTACGATGCCGCCACCGAACACCACGACGTCCGTCACGCCGCGCTTCGCGAGCTCGCCGAACAGGGCTGCAAACAAAGTGTTGTGCGCGCCGCTCAGGATCGACAAGCCGATGGCGTCCACATCCTCCTGAAGGGCCGTGGTCGCGATCATCTCCGGGGTTTGATGGAGACCGGTGTAGATGACCTCGAAGCCGGCGTCGCGCAGCGCGCGGGCGACCACCTTGGCTCCGCGATCGTGACCGTCGAGGCCAGGCTTGGCGACGAGAATGCGGACCTTGGGCGCTTCGCTCACCGGCGCCTTATAGCGTATCCGAACGCCCAGGTAGGCGCGCGACGAAGTAGCCGAGCGCCGCCAGCGCGGCGAGCTCGGTGCGCAGCGTGAGTGGGCCCAGCGCTGCAAGCCCGAAACCCGCCGCCTGCGCAGCGTCGAGCTCGACGTCGGCGAGCCCACCTTCGGGACCGATGAGCAACGTGACCGCTGCGGAGGCCTCCGCGGGCCCGATCCAGCTGGCGAGCGGCGTCGGTGCACGTGGCTGCAGACAAAGCTTGAGCTCCGGCGAGTCCGCCAGCGCTGCAAGCCAGCTCCTGAGCGGCTCGGGACCTTCGACGCTCGGAACGTCCCCGCGTCCGCTCTGTCGCGCCGCATCGATCGCGATGCTGCGCCAGCGGGATAGCCGGGTCTCGGCAGGACGGGCGACGGAGCGCTCGCTCACCGCGATCGCAATGCGTCGGACGCCGAGGGCGGTCGCGGCGCGGATCACCTCCTCGAGCTTGTCGCCCTTGCCTGCGCATTGTAGCAACGTCACGGGGAGCACGCCGACGTTGGAAGCGGGCCGCGGCGACTCGATGAGACAGTGCACCCTGCCGCGCTCGATGCGCGTCACAAGTCCGCTTGCCTCGAGAGCCGCTTCGGGATCGAACGCGGTGAATGGCGTGCCCGCAGCGCTGCGGTGCACGCGGCTGAGGTAGTGCGACGCCTCCCCGTCCAGCTGGCGCTCACCCGCGCGCAGGCCAGCCACGTAGACGCGCAACGCTCCGCGCTCGTTCACGGCAGCGAACGCCCGTAGTCCGAATATTGCCGGCGCGCGGGCACGGAGACCAGTGCGTCGCGGCGGCAATCCAGAGCAGGAACACGAGCGCCAGTGGGCAACACCAGCGCGGTCAAGGCGCCGCCATACACGCACCCGGTATCGATACCGCTCGCGTCGGCGTGCAGCTGCACGTCGCGCTGCGCATTGTGGCCAAACACGATATGCGGCGGGCCAACGTACGCCGCCCCCCACGGCTTTCCCCAGCGGTGACTGGCACTGCCATCGTCCGCAATCGAACGAATGTGCGTCACCACCCATGGGTCTTGCTCTTCCCAGGCAATGCCCGGGAGCACCCCAGCGTGTACGACGCGCAGGTCGTGCTCGGGCAGTTCGAGCTTGTAAGGCAACGCCTCGAGCAGCGCCCAGTCGTGCTCCGCAAGCGAGCTCAAGAGGCGCGTGTGCGAGCCGCCTAGACGCGGTCCAGCCTCGCCGCGTTTGCGAGCAGCGCGCGCTTGCAGCAGGCGCTCTTCGTGATTTCCTCGTACGGCGTGAGCACCGAGCGCACGCACCCGCGCCAGCACGCCCTCGGAGTCAGGCCCCCTGGCCACCAGGTCGCCCACGAAGACCACGCGGTCGAGCTCGGACAGCGCCAGGCGGTCCAGCAAGTCGGAAAGCTCGGCAGCGCAACCGTGAACGTCGCCAATCACGATGGTACGAGCCACGGCCGGACCCTAACCCCTCGTAGAGCGACGTCAATTCCATGCCCGCGCCCATTTTCTGGCTGTGCAGCTTTATGGGTCCTCCCGGAGCCGTTCGGCACCGGCCGACCGACGCGGAAGCCATCGCCAGCAGCGACCCTGGACGTCAGCGCACTTGAAGTGAGGGAAGAACGCAGACTAGTGTCCCTGGCTTCCGAGGAGGCTTCCATCTATGTCGCTCATTTCTCGCAGCTCGCTTCGTCTCTGTTTGCTTGCCGCCTGCGCCGGGATCTCCGGCTGTGGTGGTGACGAGGTGAAATACGAGCCCAAGCCGGCTTACGACGGCCCCAAAGCCAACCTGCCGCCGGTTCCCAACGTCCCGAAGAAGCCCATCAAGCAGGGCGAGGCCTACACCGTCTGGGGCGCCAGCTACTCGCTGCGCAGTCGTGTGCATCGCAAGGACGTTGCCGGTAAGAAGATCTCGCTGGTCGGCTACATCACCAAGACCAACCTGCCCGATGCGCCTAAATGCGCGGTGCACAAGGGCGGCGAGGCGGATCCGGAGAATTGCCGTCCGCCCATTCCCGCCTTCTGGATTGGCGACACGAAAGACGCTCCGCAGGCCGAGACCGTCAAGGTCATGGGCTGGGCATCGAACTTTGCGCAGGTGTACGACGCGATCAAGGAGTTCGACAAGGGCAAGGACGACGCCGAGTACAACGACACGTTCTGGGGCGTAAAGGTTCCGAACCCCTTGCCGGCAGTGGGAGCCAAGGTCAGCGTGACCGGCACCTACGGCAACACGTTCACTCAGTCGTCCACTGGGGCCGAGGCGGACCCGTTCATGGGTCTGCTCAGTTACCAGGAAATGCAGGTTCTCGAGCCTGCTGGCGAGCTTGCGACTTTGCCGGGCCTCAAGCGATGAGCCAAGTGAGCCACGCCGCAGCGCGCGTCCTCCGAGCTCTCGAGCGAGCGTCGGAGCTGCGGCGCGCGCAGCGGCGGTCCTGACTCCGGCGCGAGCGCTGCCGCACCCCACGAGCGCGGCTGCGGCGCTGGCCTCGCTCGTGCTGCTCGGGGGAGCGGGGTGCCGCCCGTGGCCCGCGCGTCCCCTGGTGGACGAGGTCCACATCTACGGGCTGCGTAAGGTCGACGCGGAGCCGATCCACGAGGGGCTGTCGACCGCACCAACACCGCTGTTGTTCGGGCTGTTTCCGCGGGTGCTCGAATACTCGACCTACGACGCCAACGTGCTCGCACGCGACCTGCTGCGCATCGAACGCTACCTACGCGGGCGCGGCTACTACGAAGCCAAGGTGACCGCGGCTCGCGTGGTGCATACGGGCCGACACTCGGTGCGCGTGGAGCTGTCGGTTCACGAGGGCGAACCGGTGCTCGTCTCGCGCATCGATCCCGGAGTGTCGGCCTTGCCGCTAGAGGTCATGTTGGCCGCCAACACGGCGCGCACCATGGCTGACCGCGATCGCTTCGACGAGGCCGCCTTCGAGGAGGACAAACGTCGGGTGGAACGCGTGCTGTTCGACGCCGGTTATGCGTTCGCCAAGGTCGACGCGACCGCCAAGGTCGACATCGCGAACCGCACCGCACACATCGTCTATCGAATCGACGCTGGGCCCAAAGCTCGCTACGGATCGGTCAGCTTCATCGGGCTCGAAGCCATCCCCGAGGGGCCGGTGCGCGAGAACCTGGATATCCGCGAAGGGGACGTCTACAGCACCTCCGAGCTCGAAAACGGCGAGCAGGCGCTGATCAATCTGGGGGTGTTCTCCACGGTGGAGATACACACCGATCGCACGCGCCCCGAGAGCGGCCGCGTGCCCATTCAGGTGCGGGTTCAGGAAAGCTCGCTGCGTGCTGTGCGCCTGGGCGGCGGCAGCCGCTTCGACGTGTTGCGCTTCTCGGCGAACCTGGAGGTTGGCTGGGAAAACAAAAACTTCCTAGGCGGGATGCGGCGCTTCAGCATCAACGCGCGACCAGGGCTGACGTTCTTTCCTACCCGCATCGATCGACTCGAGCCCCCGAGCAGCTACCTGCCCGAGAACCGGTTGCGAGCCGAGCTGCGACAGCCCTCGTTTCTGGAGGGACGCACCACGGGTTTCGTGAGCACCGAGTACAACGTTTACCCCTTACTCTACCCGTTGCGTGAGGGGGTGCGCGCCGAGGACGAGCGCATCGTGGGCTACCACGAGGTCATCGGCTCGGTGGGCCTGGAGCGTGCGCTCTTCAATCACCATTTGCGCGTGGTGCCTTCCTATAACTGGCAGGGCAACTTCCCATTCACGTACAAGCGTGGCGAGCCCGCGGGTCTCGATTCGGTCCGCGTTTCGTTCCCCGAGCTCCTCACCTCGCTCGACTTCCGGGACGACCCCCTGACCACGCGTGAGGGCGTCTATCTGTCCAACTCGCTGCAGGTGGCGGTTCGAAGCCTGGGTGGCACCGTCTCCGATGTGCGCATCCGGCCCGAGGTGCGCGCGTTCCTGCCAGTGAAATCGAGCGTGCTGGCGGCGCGCCTCACCTTTGGCTTTCTGTTCCCGAGCGGATACGCCGAGACGTTGGAGGACGAGTTTGGTAGCTTCGATCCCACGAGCTCGCGTGTCATTCAAGACCAGCAGAAGCTTCTGTTCCGCGCGTTCTACTCGGGCGGCCCAAGCTCCAACCGCGGCTATCCCTATCGCGGCGTCGGGCCGCACGGCGCCATTGGCTTTCTGGTGCCGACGGGGCTCAACTGCACAGTGGTGCAGAACGCCAACGGCACGCGCGATCCGCTGCCCGAGGGCTGCATTCGACCACTCGGCGGCCTGACGCTGTGGGAGGCCTCGCTGGAAGCGCGAATTCCCTTCCCCATCGATGCGCCGATCTATGGGGTGCTCTTCGTCGACGCAAGCGACCTCACGCGCCAGGTCGCGAGCCTGCGCCTCTCGGTGCCTCACCTCTCTCCTGGTTTTGGCCTGCGCTACCTGACTCCCATCGGCCCCGTCCGCCTCGACGTGGGGTGGCGAGCACCCTCCTTGCAGGAGCTGGGCAAACCCGAGCTCTCGGAGGCCGAGGGGCGCCCGGGGGGCGATCTCTTCGGCTTCTTTCCGGGCGCTGTCCATCTGGCAATCGGCGAAGCCTTCTGAGAGCAGCCGTGCCAGCGGAGAGCTCGCACTTCACGGAGGTCAACGCGCTCCTGGAACACTCAGTACCGGTACTGCCACAGCAGGTCCACGCCAGTGCCAATGGTGCCGACCTCGGTGCGCAGTGACCAGTTGCGACGGAAGCGCCAGTCGACGGTGCCGCTGAAGGCCTCGCGCTCTTCGTCACTCGTATTGCGCGACTTGAAGCTGCCCTCGAACCACACCTCGTCGCTGATCGGCACAGCCGCGGTGTAGGTGGAATACGAGCGCTCCTGTGACAGTTGCTCGTTGCCCGCCCGGAACTCGACGCGGCTGAGCGGCGTGTTGGCCAGCAAGGGTGCGAGTATCTGGTCAGCGCCGACCCCGGCACCAGCAGCGCGCGCGTCGCCCCCCTCACCGGCGCTCGACCCGCCGAGCAGCAACGCGTAGATTTCGGGCTCGGTGCGCGGTGGGTCGCTGGTCAGGCGCAAGCGCGCCTGCTTGAGCGTGCCACTGACATCCGCGACCACCGTGGTGCCATCGGGAGCGCGCCAGGAGGCGCTGACTCGAATGCGCGGATCTCCTGGGTCCCCCGTGTCGAAATGAAGCTCGCCCGAGCCTATCACGAAGGTCTTGCCAGACACTTCGATGCGCCCGCCAGGACTGAGCTCGAAGTCGCCCCCCACCTCCACGTCCTGCGCCAAGCGCACGTGCGCGGTGCCCGTGAGCGGAAGATCGAGATCGGAGCGCGTGATTTTCACATTGTCACCCAGGTCGAAGGTGAGCAGCCAAGGGAGCGCGTCGTCGCCGTGAGTGCGGGGCTCGCCGAGCGGCTGCAGGAGCTCGATGGAGCGGTTCTCCTCGAGTGAGATGATGTTGCGAGCCGACGACTGGGGCAGCACCACGGAGAGGTATGGGACCTGGAACGTGGCTTCCATCTGCTCGGGCGTGCGATTGACACGAAACGCGATGCCCTGGCGTGTGGTGGCCGTGGCTTGCGAAACGCCTTCGAGCAACAGTGGGAGCTCGGTCGCGTCCACGGTGCCTTCAGCGCCATTCATGCGTAGGCCCTCCAGCCACATGCGACCGTCACGCACACTGACGCGCTCACGGCGTGTGCCGGCGCGGGCACGCAGCTCGTCGAACGTGACGCGCGTGGTGCCGCCCGTACCCTCGGCACGCGCCACTAGCTGGACCTCGTTCAAGCGCAGGCCCAGGCTTGCCAATTGCAGGGTGCCGTCGCGCAACGAGAGTCGACCATCGATGGTACCGGCGTAGTCGGGCCGGCTGCCATCGGTGGCGCCGGTGGGCGTGAGTGACGCGTTGAGATCGCCATCGATGCGGCCGCTGAGCTCCGTCAGCACGCTGCGCAGGAAAGGCGCGAGCACGACGGCGTTCACGCGTTCGGCCGTAACCCGCGCGCGAATCGGCTCCTCGGGGTCCAGCTGAGGCACGCTGTGCCCCGTGTCGAGCGCCGCCAGGGCCGTCGCTTGCAGCTGGCCGCCCTCGTGAGCGAGACGCAGCGTGGCCCCGATCGAGCGCTCGCTCGAGCGCACCTCGAGCTTTCCTCGGCCGACGTCGACGTTCTGAACGCGGACCCTGCGTAGGTCGAGGTTGGCCGCAATCAGAGGCACGTCTTCGCTCTGCGTCACTGCAAGCTTGCCCGACGCCGTTCCCGTGAGCTCGGCGCCACCGAGCCAAGGTACGGCCTCGAGCGGGAACCCTTCGAGCGACGCGTTGGCGTTACCTCGTACTGTGTGTGGCTCGCCCGGCTTTCCGCCCAGCCTCGCGTTCAAACCGTAATGGGCAACGCGGTCGCCGCTGCAACGCTGGCCGTCGGGCTGCCACAGGAACACCTCGCCGTTGGAAGCGAGTCGGCCTGAGCTCTGCTCCCAGGCCACGTTGGCACACATATCCACAGCGCGTTCATGGTTGGTGACGCTGCGGCTGAGCTCGCCCAGGTACAGGCGGGCGCCGAGCAGGGGCGCCGCAAGGCTCCCGGAAAGGCTTCCCTCTGCGCGCAAGCGGCCGGTGACCCCCGGCAGCTGCAAATCAGCTGGCCAGTGATCGAACGGTCGATCTTCGACAATGAGCTTACCGAGCAGGGCGTTGTTCCACAGCTGCGCTGGGAACTGCCTCGGACTCCTGACGGCGGCGGCGAGGTCGAGCGTGGTGCTCAGACTCGCTGACGCCAGTTGGCCGAAGCGGTCCACCAGCTTCAGCGTGAGGCTGCTGTCGCCGCTCTCGCCGTCCACCTCCAATCCCCAGCGGGCATCCACGCCGGTGAGGTTCTTCAGCGGAGCCTGCGCGGGCGCGAACTCGACGCCGAGACCGTTGGTGTAGCCCAACACGCTGACGCTCGGCAGCGCATAGGGTACGCGACGGCTGAGGCGCGCCTCCACGCTCGCTGACCCCCTCAACCCTTTCACCAGGGAGCCGAGCCCAAGCTCGTCCGCGAGCAACGTGAGGCTCACATCGCTCACGCGAACGCGCGCTTGGCCCAGCATGTCCTGGAAAGCTTCGAGCGTGAGCGCGCTACCGGCCAGCGTCGAGTCGAGCTCCGCGTGCAGCGTGCCGATGTTTTCCACAGCGCCATCGGCGTTGACCTGCAAGCGTCGATCCTGCAGATGGGCGCCCACGTCGAGGCTGACGCCCCTCATTGGCCCCAACGTGGCGTCCCGCAAGCTGAGCTGCACGTCCCCACGCTCGAGGTCCCGCGCCAACACCACGTCAGCGCTCACCGCGAAGGTGCCCGCGGCCCACTCCGCTGGTTGCCCAAGGAGACCTGCCAGTGCGCTCAAGCTCAGCTGCTCGCCGCGCGCCTCCACCGCAACGAGGTCCGACCGAAGCTCCGCTGAGCCGCGCAAGCTACCGCCAAGCCCCGTCAGATCCACCTCGCGCAGCACCAGGCGCCCCTTTCCCAGCTCGACTCGCGCTGCCCTGCCTGCGAGCTGCTCGTCGCCGCGCAGCACACCCAACGTCAGATTGTCCACACGCACGGCCCCATCGCGTGAGCTGACGACCGCTGCCGCCTTGATGCTGGGGCCTCGCGGATCGCTGAGCGAGAGCTGAATCTCAGGCCGCAGCAAGGGGCCCGCTGCCTTGGCGCTCGCGCGTTCGAAGCTGAAAGCGCCAGCGCGCAGCGCTGTGCCCTGCAGCTCGGCGTTGAAGCGCAGCGCCGTTGGCTCCGCAAGCTTGCCTCGGACCGTCCCGCGTAGCGTGCCTCGCTCCAGCCTGATCCCCTTGAGCTGCAGCGCGCGCATCTCGCTGCGAACCTCGGTCACCATTTGGCCGTTTTCGATCGCGGCGACCATGCTCACGTCCGCGCGGCCGCTGGCGCCGAGCCACTGCGAAAGTCGGGGCGCCCGTTCCAGTCTCGCTACCTGCGCCTCACCGCGCAGCGTCAGCGCACCACCGGGCTGAAGCTCGTAGTTGACGCGCAGAGGGGCGCCGGGCTCGTGCACCAGGGCGGAACCGTGCAAACGGCCGTCGACGTAGTGGGCAGACCAGTCGATCTGCGGGAGCTCGATGAGCTGGATGCGAGTCGGCCGGGTGCTGGCTTGTAGGTCGAGCGTGGCGTTGCCGAGCACCGAGCGCACTTGCAGTGCTCCGTAGAAATCGAGCTGGGTCTCGGGTGCGGCGGGCAGTGCCGTGCGTAAGTCGACCGATTGACCTTCCACCTCGAGGTGAGCGCCAACCTGATTAGTCACCGTCAACGGACCTTGAGCCGACAGGCGCGTCCGTCCAGCTCGAAGCTCGGCGGTCACCTGCAAGTTGGGCAGCGTCCCGTTGGCGTCCACATGCAGTGCAGCGTCCTCCTGCAGGGGATAACCCGGCAACAACGCGCGCACCTCGCTGGGGCGTGCTCGGGGCAGATCGACCGTGGCCTGAACGCGGCTTTCCTCGATGCGCACCACGCTCCCGAGTTGCACCTCGCCGAGGTGGCCGTCGAACGACACCCAGACCCAGCCGGGTTGTCGAATGCGCACGCTGACGATCCCGCGCGCGTCTGCGCCACCCAGCCCCCGCACCACGGTGGAAAAGCGGCTGACCCCGAGGTCCACACCAGACGAGGTCGCGCGCAACCAGCCGCGTGCGCCCCCGACATCGACCTCGAGGGTGGGAAGCCCGAACACGGCGCCACGCCCGAACAGACGCGTGATCTCGACAGCCTGCAGAGCAACACGCACCTCGCGCGCGCTCTCCGAACTGGTGGGCTCGCGGCCCGAGGGACGCGGGGTGAAGGCTGAAGCGATGCTCGGGACGCCGGTGTCAGGCTCGGCGTACAGGTACACGTCGGCACGAGCAACGTGGACATGGTCGACCACCAACGTGATCTTCGGGCCGCCGAGCAGCAGCCGACGCAGCATCTCGAACAGGTCCGCTTGCGCCCTCAGCCGTGACACGGAAAGCACCACACGCCCGTGGGGGTCACGCACCACGACGCCGCGGGCGAGGAGCCCTGAGCGGCTGATGCGCTCGACACCCCCGATGGTGAACGAGCCTCGGAAGATCGAATCGAGCTGCTGGGTCAGCACCAGCGTCGTCAGGCGGCGGCCCGCCGGCAAGTCGAGATGCAGAACGAGCGCACCGACACTGGCAACGGAGAACAGCGCCCCCAATCCCAGGGCGCTCAACAGGCGCAAGGCGTAGTTCTTGGCCGACACGGCGACGGGGAGTCTACCCCGCGGCTCGTCGGCCCGCTCGGCCCCTGGCGCAGGAGCGCGAGGCCTGCCCTTTTCCACCACTTGGCGTCACGTGGGCCACGTATCGGTGGGGCCTCGGCCGGCGAGGGATGTCGCGAGCCGCAGGGAGCACTGCGAGGCACTGATCGCATCCGGCCAACATTAAGTAAGTGACTGTGCGACCTGCAAACACCGCCGCTGTTCGCTCGTCGTCTAACTGAGCGGCGGAAGGCGCCCTGGTGTCCGCCATAAAATCACCGCTGCGTCGACTTGCGCTGCGGGATCTGCCGCGCAAGGTGGTGCTGACGTGAGTACGAGCGACGGGCACGGCCGGACGCGGCAAGACAACGTGACACTGAATGCTCTCCTGGCAGCGGAGTACGACGCTATTGCCACGTACACGGCTGGCGCCGGGATCATCGCAGCCGACGTGGTGACCCCACAGGCGACACGCGATGTCGTGACGGATGTGGCCGTGCACTTTCGCTCTCAGCACGAGCAGCATGCCGCCGCTCTCGCCCAAATGATTGAAGACAATGGCGGCACGCCCGTCACCGACGAGGGAGTGGCGAGCT
>DASQDA010000549.1:0-2447 GCA_035634435.1 Polyangiaceae bacterium | reverse complement strand
CAGAAGAAGGCTACTTCGACATCACCAACAAGGTGTTTGCGCGACCGCAGCTGATCGAGACGCCGTACGGCACCTTCCCGGCCTGCTTTCTGAGCGCTGACTTCATGGGCGGCACCGGCCCCGTCGGCAACTGCAACCCCGTCGAGCTGAAGATCAGGTTGTCGTTCCGGCGCGTCGCCGACACCGACTACTCACCGGTTGATTGGGACGGGCAGCGGATGTCCATGTTCGGCGCGTTCACCACCGGAACGATGACGCCTACGCGGCTGGGTTACGACCGCAAGTACGGCATCGTGGACGAGAAGTGGCGGCGTTTCGCCGGAAGGCACAACATCTGGGAAAAGAGCCACGTGCACGACGCCGCCGGCGAGCGCGTCGCGTGTGCTGCCGACGCGGAGTGCGCTAGCCACGGCTCGGGCTCGCGCTGTGACGTGTTCGTCAAGGCGTGTACCCTCCCCTATCGCGAGCGCAAGATCCGCAGGGTGCCCTACTACTACGGGCCGGACAGTGACCCGACGCTCTTCGAATCGGCCCAGCTCGTGGCTGCGGACTGGGACTCTGCGTTGCGCCACGCCGTGCAAACGGCGCGTTACGGCGAGTGCGTTCGGGAAAAAGGCGGAGCGGCTAATGCAGCGGCACGCAGCGCTTGCACGGAGGAGTACCCGCCCACGCTCGAAGGCGCGCTCGAGAAGGTCGAGCCGATCCTGGCGATGTGCCACAACCCGGTGAGCGAGGGCGATCCCGAAATGTGCGGCGAGCGGGGTCGCACGGCGCGTGTGGGTGACCTTCGCTACCACATGGCGAACATCATCGATTCGCCGCAAGTGCCGTCGCCCTGGGGTATCTTGGCAGACGCTTCCGACCCGCTGACGGGTGAGGTGGTGGCGTCGAGCGTCAACGTCTGGAACAACGTCACTGACCTGCGTACCCAGCAGGTGATCGACAGCATGCGCTGGTACCTGGGCGAGCTCAGCTCGGCAGAAGTCTCGGCGGGTGTCTACGTGCAACCAAACAACGTGGTGCAGTCGGGCGCCTCCCTGGGCGCCAGCGCCCGCGACCCCTCGGTGTTGAGCAGCGAGGAAGTGGCAGCACGCCTCGGAGCGCTGGATCGCAGCTTGATGCCGGAAGAGCCGGTCGAGCTACCCGCCGCCAACGCGCGCCAGCTGCTCGACTGGGCGAGCGCCACGACCCGCGACACCTTTGGCAGCGACGTGCTGGGGCGGGGCAATGCCAACTTGCAATCACGCCTGAATGCCGCGCGCGGCACGCCGCTCGAGACGCAATTGATGACCACGCCGTACCTTGCGTTGGCGGGCCTCAAACCAGCCACGCCGCTGGATGCCACGACGCTCCAGGCGGCCTCGCCACTACGCGGCAGCTTCTGGCAGAATCGCTCCGCTCTCGAGCGTGAGCGCCAGCTGCAGCACGCCGCGGCAGGCCGCTGCGTGCTGGAAGCGGCCGAGCCCAACGGCGTGCTCGAGCTGGCCGAGAAGCTGGCGGCAAAGTTCCCTGTCGTGGACGAGAATCCGGCGACACCGGCCATCGATCTTTCGCCCGCGGCGCTGCTCGCCCGCAACACGAAGTGGGCCGACTACATCCGCAAGCGCATCACGCGCGGCGTGCTCGCCCACGAGATGGGCCACTCCATGGGCTTGCGGCACGTCTTCACGTCGTCGTTCGACGCCTTGAACTACCGCCCCCAATACTGGCAGCTCCGCACGCGCGACAAGAAGGAGACGACTTACTGCACGGCCCCCACCACAGATGGTTCGAGCTGCATCGGTCCGCGTTGGTCGGACCCGATCACCGACGCGGAGCGCGACGGCATGCAGATGGCCTTCCAGCAGACGAGCGTCATGGACTATCCGGGCGAGGTCACACAAGACATGCTCGACATCGGCCCCTACGATCGCGCCGCCATTCGCTTTCTTTACGGCGACATGACGGACGTGTGGGACGACGAACGCGTCAAGTGCTCAGTCGATGCGTTCGGCGCCGAGGAATGCTCGCCACAAGGCGGGTTGCTCGCGGGGCAACTCGACACCTTCGGCGGTATCCAGGGCGCCTACTACGGGCTGGTCTCGCGCTACGACCAAGCGCGCCATTACTCCCAGCTCGACAAGGAGCTCGACCTGATCCGCGACTGCCGACCCGCCAGTGTCGCGGAACCGGCCGGCTGGAACAGCGAAGTGGACGGTATTTTCGATCCCGTGCTCGACGGGCACGTCGTTAACGGCACGGTGTGCTCGGGCGTTCCTACCGACTACGTGCCCTACTCCGATTTGACCGGCGTCACCACGCGCGACGGCACGACCCGCAAGTTCGATGCGGCGGGTCGTGTGCGTCGACCGTACATGTTCGCGTCCGACGAATACGCCGACATCGGTAACATTGCCGTGTATCGACACGACAATGGGGCGGACGCCTACGAGGTCGCCAAGTTCTTG
>DASQDA010000548.1:0-1715 GCA_035634435.1 Polyangiaceae bacterium | reverse complement strand
CGCACGTGCGACAGGTCTTTCACGTGGAGTTGCCGGTGCGGAGCCTCTTCGACGCGCCGACGGTCGCCTCCTTAACGCAGCTCATCGAGCAGGCGATGAGCGACGGCCACGTCGCGAAGGCGCCTCCCATCGAGCGTGTTTCGCGCGACGAACCGTTGGTGCTCTCCTACGCCCAGCAACGCCTCTGGTTCTTAGACCAGCTTGAGCCGGGCAGCCCTTTCTACAACGTGCCGGGGTCGGTGCGCTTGATCGGCCATCTCAACGTCGCCGCGCTGGAACAGACGCTCAGCGAAATCACAAGGCGGCACGAGGCGTTGCGGACGAGCTTTATGACCGTTGACGGGCAGCCGGTGCAGATGATCGCCGCGCCGAGGCGCTGGAGTCTGCCCGTCGTGGACTTGAGCAAGTTGAGCGTGATCGAGCGCGAGGCGGAGGTGCAACGCCTCGCGGCTCAAGAGGCGCAGGAGCCTTTCGACCTGACGCAGTCTCCTCTGCTCAGGGCCAAGCTCCTGCATCTGGATGAGGAAGACCATGTGGTGCTCTTTACGATGCACCACATCGTGAGCGACGGGTGGTCCATAGGCATACTGGTCCGCGAGGTGGCGGCCCTCTACCCGGCTTTCGCCGCCGGCCTGCCGTCGCCGCTTGAGGAGTTGCCGATTCAGTACGCCGACTTCGCAAGCTGGCAGCGCCGCTGGCTACAGGGCGAAGTACTCGAAGCGCAACTCAACTACTGGAAAGAGCAACTGGCGAACGCCCCCGCCATGCTGGAGTTGCCGACCGATTTTGTGCGCCCCGCCGTGCAGGGGTTTCGCGGCGCGCGCGAGACGATGCTGCTGTCGAAAGAGTTGTCGACAGAACTGAAGACCTTCAGCCAGCACGAGGGCGTGACGCTGTTCATGACGCTGCTCGCGGTCTTCCAGGCATTGCTGTCACGCTACAGCGGGCAGGAAGACATCCTCGTCGGCTCGCCCATCGCCAACCGGAACCACGCGGAGACTGAACCTCTCATCGGCTTCTTCGTCAACACGCTGGTCCTGCGCACGGACTTCGGCGGCGCGCCCAACGGCCGCGAGCTGCTGGCCGGGGTGCGCGAGATGACGCTCGCCGCCTACGCCCACCAGGACGTGCCCTTCGAGCGCCTCGTCGACGAGCTGCAACCCGAGCGCTCGCTCAGCCACACCCCCCTCTTCCAGGTCATGTTCGCCCTCCAGAACGCCCCCATCGACATGCTGGAGCTGCCCGGCCTCAAGCTCAGCCCCGTGACGACCGAGAGCGGCACCGCCAACTTCGACCTGACCCTGACGATGGTTGACGACGCCGGCCGCCTCGCCGGCTCGCTGGAGTACAGCACGGACTTGTTCGAGCGGGCCACCATCTCCCGCATGCTCACGCACTTCGAGACCCTCCTCGAAGGGGTGCTCAGGGAGCCCGAGCGCCGCCTGTCCGAGCTGAGCCTCATCGGCGAGGCCGAGCGCCGGCAACTGCTGGAGGACTGGAGCGCGACGAAGGCGGCCCCACTGCCCCAACAGTGTATCCACGAGTTGTTCGAGCAGCAGGCGGAGCGGACCCCGGACGCCGTCGCCGTCAGCTTCGGGGGGGAGCGGCTGACCTACGCGGAGTTGAACGGCCGCGCCAACCGGCTGGCCCACCACCTGCGGGGGCTGGGCGTGGGGATGGAATCGCTGGTCGCCATCTGCGTCGAGCGCTCGCCG
>DASQDA010000547.1:0-10725 GCA_035634435.1 Polyangiaceae bacterium | reverse complement strand
AGGAAGCGCTCAGCGCCTTTGCCACGCTGCGCATGAACAGCCCGGATTACCTGCCCATGTACCTGATGGCAGGGCAACTATTGATTCAATGCGACCGGCGCGAGGAAGCGCGGAGCTGGTTGGAAGCCGGCATCGAGCTCGCCAAGCGTCAGGGCGACACGAAGGCGGTGGGCGAGCTACAAGCCGAGCTCGCCAATACGGAGTAACAACCTGACGCGCCGACGGGTCTCCCGCGGCGTGTACGTGCCTCTCGGCTCAAGGCGCCGCAGGCGCGTCCCGCGGGAGTGTGCCTTCGAGTATTTCGCGCACCATGCCGCGGCGCTTGAACGACTCCGCGAACGCTGGGTCGCGGATGTGTCCGAGCAAGCGCCGCACGTAGTCGGCTGCTCGGCGTCGCGCCTCGTCCGCCTGCGGCGAGTCGGCGCGCCGCAGCGCCTGCCAGCACAGCGTGCGCGTATGCAGGCCGTACTCGGAGCCTTGCAACGTCTCGATGGCCCCCATTGCCGTCGTCGCCAGCAAGATCCCCGTGTGCTGCTCGCCCATTTCCACGCGCGCACACGACTCGATCGCCATCGCGTAGAAGTGGAAAGCGACGTAGGCCTGGGCCTCGGCCGCCTGGCGAGCGTCGAAGGCGTGCAGCACGGCGCGCGCGGGGTCGCCAGCAATCCGCGCTAGCACGGCGCGCAGGATTTTTTCGTGCACCGAATCGTAAGTGCTGCCGGTGACGGCCGTCAGCGCGCCCGCATCGCCCACCAGCGGTTCTGCTCCGGATTTGTCGCCGATCTCGATCAAGATCTCGGCTAGCGAGAGCAGGGTGTCCGCGCGCGAATCCTGGTCGCCATAGCGCTCGTGTGCCTCACGCGCTCGTCGCATGTAAGCGAGGCCGCGCTCGAAGTCACCGAGGCTCGCGTAGCATTCGCCGATCGTGTTGAGCGTCTTGGCTATTTGAAAGCGCCCGCCAATCGAGAGATCGATGCGAATGGCGTCCAGCGCTAGCGCGATACCGTCCTCGAAGCGGCCCAGAACGAGCAAGCCGTAGGCGAGTGAGTTTTTTGCGCGTGCCTCCAGGCGCCTGGCGCCAGCTTGACGGAACACGGCCACCGCCTCCGCCTGAGCTTCGATCGCCTCGTGCACGCGGCCCACGCGGCGGAGCAGTGTGCCGCGCAAGCGCAGCACCTCGGCGCGCAAACGCGCCGGAACGACGTCGGCCGTAGCGGCGCTGCGCGCCCGGTCGACGGCAGCCAGCGCGCCCTGCATGTCGCCGATGTCGTGCAAAATCTCGGCAGTGAGCATGCGCGCCTGCACCATCAGCACCGAGCTCTGCGCCGGCTCTGCTACCTTTTCTGCGCGCTGAGCGGACGAGAGGGCCTTGGCGAGCCGCGCCGAGTCGAGCTCGAACTGAGCCGTGGACAACAGCGCGGTCGCCACCCAGAAAGGCCGCGCGCTCTTGCGTGCCAGCCGTCGCAGGCGATTCAGGTGAAGGCGACGCTCACGCCAACGGCCCTGCGTGCGGCAGATGGACTCCATGGCGTGATGGGTCTCGAGCAGCCGAGCGTCGTCCTCCGGCAAGAGGGCGATGGTGCGCCGGTAGTAGCGCTTCGCCAGCGGCGTCTGATAGCTGAGCCGCGCTGCATTGGCGGCTTCCAAGTAAAACGTGGCCGCCTCGGCGCGTGCCGAACCGCGTGCGAAGTGGCGCGCGACCACGGCTGCGGTGAGCCCGCGGGCCAGTGGCGTGCGCGCGAAGTGCTCGCCGAGCGCACGATGCATGCGCATCCGGCGGCGGCGTTCGAGCGCCCGATAGGCCACATCACGCGTGAGCGGGTGGCGCACGTCGATGAGCTCGTTCTTCGAGTCGCAGAGACCCCGCGCACACAGCCGCGCCAGCGCCTCGCCATTCTCCGTACCGCTGGCTGCGTCGAGGTCGCGTCGCAGCAGCGGGCCGCCAGCGACTGCCAGCCACTCCACGACGGTGTGCTCCTCGTTCGGCAGCTCGTTCAGACGATCGGCGATGAGCTGCTCCAGCGTGGATGGCAGCGTCAGGCCCACCTCGCCGCTGCGCTCCACGTGCACCAGCTCTTGACGCCCCGGCTCGACCTCCCGGATCTCCAGCAGGCCGCGCTCCAGCAAGGCGTCGACCATCTCCAGCAAGAAGAAGGGATTGCCCGCAGCGCGAGGGACCAGCTCCGCGCACACTTGCGCCACGCCGTCGTGCACGCCGAGGCGCGCCTGAAGCAGACGGATCTGCTGGTCGGGCAGCAGCCCCTTCAAGTCGACGCGCACCAGGCCCTCGATGGTCGACAGCACGCGATCATCAGGTCGGCTGGCGAGCAGCACCAAGACGGGCAACGGCTCGGCGTGACGCACGAACTCACACACCAGATCGAGGCTCTGGCGGTCCGACCACTGCAAGCCGTCGATCACGATGACCAGCGGCGCTTCGGCGGTGGCGCGAGCGAAGAACTGGCTGAGGCCGCGCGAGACCAGCTGGCGGCTGCGCATCACGTCTGCCTCGTCGGCCGCTGCGCGCACCCGGCCGGTGGCCAGCTCCGCCATGCACTCGACGACCTCCCGACCGTCCTCCGCGTGTGCGTATTCGCCGAGCGCCGCCGCGACGAGCTCCCAGGCCTGCTCGAGCGACTGGTCGACCCGTGCCTCGGTGAGCTCGCGGATCCACTCGCTGACCGTCGCAAATGGAATCTCGCTGAGCACGGGTGAGCACTCCACGCGTAGCACCTGAGCGTCGGGGGGAAGCTCGTTCAAGAACGTCGACAGCAGCGCGCTCTTGCCGATGCCCATCTCCCCATAAATGACGCGCGCCGAGACCTGACGCCCGCCGTGCTCGTTGCCTACCACACCGTAGTAGGCGGCGTGTAGATCGGCCAGCTCCGCATCGCGGCCGATGAGGTCGCTCGGCAACGCGGCCATCTCTTGCTGCTTCTCCTCGCGCGTGTGCGGACGCAGCAGCGAGTAGATGCGCATGTTCTCGGGCAAGCCGCGCGCGCCAGCGCTGTCGATCTTCACCGTCGGAGCGTCGCCCCACACGAAGTCGCGTCGCACCAGACGGTACAGGCCGCCGGCTACCCACGACACGTTCGGCGGGGCCTGCTCGCCCAGAATGTCTGCCAGGTAGTCGGCGGGCTCGTGCAGCTCATGGCTCACCAGGTGTCCAGCCTTGTCGCGGCGGCCGGAAGCGATGCCGCGCACGATACCCACGCTGGCCGCGACCTTCACTGGCAAGTCCTCAGAGCCAGCGCGAATCACCTCGTGCACGTCGATCGCGAGCCAAACGGCGTCGGTCGGGGCGCGTGTTGGGTTGGCCGTCAGTCCGACGATGGCGCGCGCGGCCAGGCTGCAGCGGACGCCGTCGGTCAGCTCGACGGGCGGGCCCCAGGCGAAGTGCGCGCCGCGGCGAAAGGCAGCTTCTCCGAGCGTGTTACGTAGCTGCTCGACGGCGCGCAGGGTTTGCGCGGCACCCACGCTCGCGAGCAGCTCGCGCACTCCCGACAGCTGCAGCTTGACCACGGCAACGTGACGCACCTCACGACCGGGACGGTCCGTCGCCGGATCGCGCCCCGTGCGCCCGGGCCCGGTGCGTTCGTCGTCGGCTGCCGCACCCGCAGGGCCTTCGGAGGCCGAGCTCAGTGCCGCCGAGGGTAACGCGGAGTCGATGCCAAAGTGACTGTCGCTGAGAACTTCCGAGCCACTGATGACACCTGGGGAGGTGTGCTCGCGGGTGATGAGCTGCGCGATCACGGTTTCCACCACGTGCGAGTCCATCAGCTGCTGCTTCTGGAACAAAGTTCGGCTCACGGCGGCCGCAAGCTCCCGCGCCGTTCGAAAGCGCTCTTCCGGCACCCGGGCTAGCGCGCGCATGACGATTTCTTCGAGCTCGGGCGGCAGCTCGCGGACGAAGGTGCTCGGCGGCTCGACGTGGCCACTGCGTACCGCCTCCAGCAGCTCTTGGCCTTCCAGACCGGCGTGCAAAGCACGGCCCGTCAGTAGCTCGTGGAACACCACTCCGAGGGAATAGATGTCGGTGCGGCGCGTCACCCGCTCGCCACGCGCCTGCTCGGGCGACATGTACGCGGTTTTTCCCTTGAGCACGCCGGGCTCCTCGCGAAACAGATTGGCGGAAGCGATGCCAAAATCGGCAATTTTCACGGCGCCGTCGTAGCTGAGCAGGATGTTCTGGGGGGAGACGTCGCGGTGCACGATGTCCAGCGGAGCGCCGGCTTCGTCTTTGCGCTCATGGGCGTAGTGCAGTCCTTTTGCGACTTCGCCGATGATGTAAGCCGCCACGTACGGCGGAATTCTATGCCCACGCGCTTGCGCCGCTCGCAACAAGCGGCGCAGATCGGGCCCTTCGACGTACTCCATGCTGAGGAGTTGGCCCTCCTCCCCGTAGTCCTGAAAATCGTACACCTGAACGATATTCGGGTGATTGAGTCGCGTCGCCAGCTGCGCCTCTTCACCAAACATCGTTCGAAAACGACGCGAGCTCCCGTAAGCCGGAAGGATGCGCTTGAGCACCAGCAGCTTGAAGGTGTCCTCGGCGCCGCGCTTCTTGGCGAGGAACACCTCGGCCATGCCGCCTGCGCCCAAGCGCCGAACGATCTCGAAATCAGCGAGGCGTTTCGGCGTCGGACGGTCGGACGGCTCGGTCATGGACGACCCCTCATAGATTACCGCGGAAGAAGGAGCGCATGGTAACGTCTCGCCCGTTCCATGGCTCCGGAAAGCGCGAAGCCAGGATTCCATTATGTCCCCTTCGGAGGCTAGCGGATGCGATTGTGCGTGGCTCTGGCACTCATTTCGATACTAGCGAGCCCCACTGCGCTCGCCGCCAAGAAGAAACCCAAGAAGGCGAAGGTGGTGAAGACTGGCCCTAGCCTCGACGCCTCCGGAGACCCCGCCAGGACGGAGCGGAGCGATGAAGGTCCTTTTGCACCCAAAGGTGCGACAGGGCCGCTGCAGCCGAAGCCGAAGCCTGCCGCTCCCAAACCACCGAAGCCGCGACCGCGCGACGAGACGTTGGCCTTTGCAGACGTGCTCCTCGCTTCGGGCCGCACGCCCTTGCCGGCCCCGAGTGGCCGCGCTGAATCGCGCGACGCCAAGCTCGTGGCGCTCATCGTGGGGCTGCAGCACGACGTGTCCGCCAAGCTGACGCTCGGCCTGCGCGTGCCCGGCACGGCAGCCAGCATCGAGCGCGCGACGCTGACCGGCACCGAGTCGGCGTTTGCTCTGGGTAACCCGGAGCTCTTCGGTGAATATCGCGTCAAGCTCAGCCCTGTCGTCGCGCTGCCGGTGGCCTTCGGCCTGGGTGTGCCCGTTGCGCAGGGCGATCCCGATCCGTCGACGACCGATGCGGGGGCTGCCAGAAGCGCGACGGTGAACGCGCTGGCAGACGCCGCGCACGGCTATCGCGAGGGTGAGCTCTATTGGCCGAAGCGACTGCCGGTGGTGTTTGGCTTGGGCGTCCGCCGCGAGACCACGACCTTGACAGTGCACGCTGCGACCAAGCTCATTGCCGGGTTCAATATCGCCAGCGCCCTCGACAACGATCGCGTGTTCGGTGGCGTCGGTCGCCTGGAGCAGAACCCGGTGGCGCTACGCAGCGTCACCGGAGCCGGCCTTGCCTACCAGCTTCTGGACGAGCCGGCCCTCGGCGCGGGGCTCGACGCCTGGTTCGTCTACAACCCCATCGTGCCCATCGAATTCGAGTCCGAGGCCCGGCCACCGACCCCCTTCCAGTTCGTAGTGGAGCCGCGGCTGTTCGCAAATCTCGGCAAGCTGCGGCCAAGCCTCGGTCTGGTGCTCCCCATCGGCGGGCGCCTCCACAACGCCGATATGCTCGCTGTTCGCGTGCACCTGGACTACGCCTTCTAAGACTCCGGCAGGCTCGCGGCGTGCTTTGACCCGCCTGGCCGGCGGGTTTGGCAGGCGGAACTTGGAGGTCGCCCGCTGCAGTGGACACTTCGGCGAGATGCGCGTTCGATGGTCCGGTTCGCTGAGGCGCTCCTTGTTCTTCGCCGCAGCCCTCGCCTCGAGTGTGGCGGGGTGCGGCGGCGCTTCGTCGCTGCGCCCGGCGGCAGGTGGCGAGAACGCCGCCTCCGCCGTCACTCCAGTCGACGTCTCGGATGCGGAGTTCGCCGCTCACACCTACCGCCTGCTGCTCGACCCGGGGGCTGCCAAGGAGCGCACCGGCGTCCTCGTCGGTGTGGTTCGTCGGCAGCTGAGCCGTGCCGCCCAGCGCTTCGAGCTCAGCGGCGAAGAAGTCGGGCTGCGCGCGCTGCTCGGCGGCCTCTTGTTGGTGCGTGCGGGTGAGCATCGTCCGGAGCTACTGAACGGCGGGGCCGGCGCTCTGTCCGCCGGCGCCGCCGAGGTGGCGCGGCTCGGCCAAGAAGGTTACTCGGTGGCGCTCTACTCGATGCTGGTACCGGAGCTCACCCCTGGAGCGGCACGGGCTGAGGTCGAAGCGCACCTCAAGGCCATCGAGCAATTCGGCAAAGCGACCCAGGGCGGAGGCCCGGTTCAGTCCGCCGGCGCCATCGCACGCGTTGCCGTGCAGCGGGCGCTGCTGCTGTCGACCCCCGAGGCCCTCACCTTCGCGCGCGAGCGCCTGGTGTCGTGGATCCGTCGCGCGCTCGACTCCAACGTCGCCGAGCAGCCGATTCGCTCGAACGTCGAGCGTGACGAGGCGCTCGAGACCTTCCGCGCGATCCGCGGCGGCGCGATTGCACTGGTCGCCTTGCAGGTGCGCCACGGCGATCCTCGCGGCGCGCTCACGGCCATCGACGAAGCCGACCTGGAACGCTTGCTCCCGCCCGAGCTGCGCGACCACCTGGAACGCGCTGCCGATGAGCAGAGCGCGGAGTCGTGGGCTGAGCTTTATCGCCTGTTCGAGTCGGCGGCCGCGAGCAGCGGCTCGCCCATCGTGTTCGATGCTGAGCTGATGGCCGGGGCAGCCTGGGGCGCGGCGCTGGAGCTCTTCCGCAGCGAGCCCGGCGCGTTACCCGCCGCCATGCCGCTCGCCGCCCAGCTGGTCAAGTATGGCATGGCCGAGGTGGCAAGCTTGGTGCTGGCAAGCGCCGTCGGGAAGGCAGCCCCTGCCGAGCACGTCGGGGCTGCGCTGAACATGGTGCTGAACGCAGTCGTGGTGGAGGACGCTGCGGGTCAGCTGCAAGCTGCGCGGCGTACCTATGCTGCCGCGGAACCGTTGATGCAGCTCGCCGAGAGTCGCACCTTCGCCGGAAACGTGGCGCCGAGCCCTGCTCGCTTGCGCTACGTGATGGCGGCGATCGAGACGCGCCACGCCGAGCTCGCCCGCGCCCGCCCGCTGCTGGAGCGAGCGCTTGCGGCGGAAGCCAGCCTCGAGGCCTACTCCATGCTCGCGTCGATCGAGCGTCAGCAGAAGCGCACGGAGGCGGCGCTGGCAGCGCTCGCCAAGGTAGTGGAGCTGAGCCGGCAAGCGTCCGATCCAATCGCCGAGTGCGAGGCGCTGTTCCAGAAGTTCGAGATTCTCCGCGACGCAGGGCGCCAGGAAGCCGCCGCGGCCGCGCTGGCCGCGGCGCTGGTGCGCAGCATCGAGATCCAGCGCGTGGCGCGCCCGGGCCCGAGCCAGGCGCGTGTGGAGCGGCTCTTGGCTCGGATCATCGAACAGTATGGGGAGCGGGCGGCGGTGCACCGGGCAACCGAACGCGCCTTCGCAGCGGCGGGCGGCGATATCCGGCAGCTCTCCGCCACCATCCTGGACCGCGCGCGGCGCTCACTCGTGCGGAGCGATCTGCAGTCAGCGCGTGCGGCGACGCAACGCGCGCTCGAGGCGGGTCTGGGGCCCGACGAGATGGTGTACGTGGCTGTGTGGCAGTTCCTGCTCGAGAACAAGCTGAACGCGCGCAGCGATGGTCTGGTGGAAGAAGCACTGGCGACGCTCGATGAAGAGTCCGTCTGGCCATTGCGCCTGCGCGCCTGGACGCGGGGCAAGCTGAGCGACAGCGAGCTGCGTGCCGCCGCCAAGTCAGCCGCAGAGCGCACGGAAGCAAACTTTTACGTCGCGATGGCGGCGCACGCTCGCGGCCGCCCCGAAGCACAAGCGGGGTTGCGCGAGGTCGCCGACAGCCCGGCCATCGATCTGATGGAGGTCGGCATCGCTCGCGAGCTCATCGCGCCCCCTCACAAGTACGCGTTGCCGGTGAACGTCACGCTACCCTGAAGCGCTGCGTCAGACCTGCGGTTTGCGACCGAGTAGCTTGCCGGTGAGGTGCTCACCGAGCTCCTCGAGCATGAGTCGCTCGACCAGGGCTTCTTTCTCCAGGCGCTCGGCGCGGTCGTACTGAAACTCGATGCCCATGCCCGCCGGATTTCCGCGGGTGGCTTCGTGAGGCTCGGTCGTCCAGATCACCTTGCCGCGGAGACGTAGCGGCTCCGGCATACCTGGCACGCCCAGCGCGAAGACGAACTCCGTTCCGATGCGAAGCGGCTTATCGGTGGCGATGAAGGTTCCGCCGCGCGAGATGTTCTTCGTGTAATCGGCGAAGAACGTGTTGAGACGTTTGTATTCGACCTTGAGCTCTATGGGTGCGCGGCGAGCGCGCCGGCGTTCATCGTCGATCGACACGATGCTTCAAGCTTTAGCCGATAGCGGGTCACAAGAACACTGCCTTGTCCGGGTGGGCACAACGGTGTGTGTCGGCGTGGGGAAACCGGTGCTATGCAGCGTGGGTGCGCGATCCTTACGAGGTGCTCGGAGTTGCCCGCAACGCCAGCGATGCAGAGATCAAGACGGCCTTCCGCAGGCTGGCGGCGCTGCACCATCCGGACAAGAACCCGGGTGATCCCGAGGCGCAGAATCGCTTCAAGGAGCTGAACCAGGCCCATCAGATCTTGAGCGATCCGCAAAAGCGCGCCGCGCTCGACCGCTACGGCACGGAGGCGTTCCGTCCCGGCGGCTCCACGGGGCCCGGGTTCACGGATTTCGGCGGCTTCGAAGATCTGTTCGGCGACCTGCTCGGAGCTTTCGGGTTTCGTAGTGGTGAGCGCAGCAACGTTCGCAAGACCCTCGAGCTCAGCTTCGAAGAGGCCGCCAACGGCTGCGAAAAGCAGATCACCTATGAACGCGTCGACCTCTGTGGTCAGTGCAGCGGGCGGGGTGCCGAGCCGGGCACGCGCTCCGAGACCTGCGGCTCGTGCGGCGGGCGTGGGCGTGTTCGCGTGCAGCAAGCGCTGTTCCCGATCGCCGTCGAACGCCCCTGTCCCCGTTGCCGCGGGAGCGGACAGATTCCGAGCGTCCCCTGCTCACGCTGCCAGGGCGCAGGGCTCGCGCGCGCGCAGCGGCGCCTGCAAATCGACATACCCCCGGGCATCGAATCCGGCAGTGTGCGCGTCGTGGACGGCGGCGGCAACCGCGCGCGCCCCGATCGCGCTCCGGGAGATCTGGAGCTGGCCGTCGAAGTAAAACCGCATCCTCTGTTTCGCCGCGTCGGCGACGACGTGGTGTGCAGGCTCGCGGTCTCGTTCAGTCAGGCAGCGCTGGGCGGCGAGGTTGAGTGCCCCACGCTGGACGGACCCGTGCGTTTGCGGGTGCCGCCAGCCACCCAGGTGGGCAGTGTGCTCAGGATACGCGGCAAAGGCATCGCCCATCGTGTGCGGAGCGGCCGCGGCGATCAGCTCGTGGAGGTCAGCGTGGACGTGCCGACCCAGCTCTCCCATCGCGCCCGCCAGCTCCTCGAGGAGCTCGGGCACGAGCTCGGCGAGTCCGTACAGCCACAAGAGCCGAGCTTCATCGAGAAGCTGAAGGGCCTGTTTGGCTGAAGCGCTCGTGGGTCGGACTCTTGCGGCGACCCCTTCCCGCGCCTACGTAGACACGAGGACCCATGGAACAGAAGAAGATCGGAATGCTCGGTGCTGGCAACATGGCCGGCGCGCTGATCCGCGGCATGCTCGCCAGCAAACAGCTAGCGCCGGAGCAGATGGGCGCCAGTGACCCGCGGGCAGAGCGCCTTCTGGAGCTGCGCGACGAGTTCGGCATTCGCACCTTTGCCGACAACCGCGAGCTCGTCGCGTGGGCCAACCTGGTGGTGGTCGCGGTGAAGCCACAGGTGATCGATCGCGTGCTCGACCAGCTGGGCGACGCTTTCCGTCCGGATACGCTGGTCGTTTCCATTGCCGCCGGCGTGCCCATCCAGGCGCTCGAAGCTCGGCTACCAAGCTCGGTGCGAGTGGTCAGGGCGATGCCAAACACGGCCTGCATCGTGCTCGCAGGCGCCACGGGCATCGCCCCCGGCGCGCGCGCCACTGCAGCGGACGTCGAGATCACACAAGCGCTGTTCGACGCGACGGGACGTTCGGTGGTGCTCGACGAGTCACTGATCGACGCGGTCACGGGTCTGTCCGGAAGCGGCCCTGCCTACGTGATGCTCATCATCGAGGCCTTGGCCGACGGCGGGGTCAAGGTGGGGCTGCACCGAGATACCGCCTTGTTGCTGGCAGCACAGACGGTGTTTGGCTCTGCAAAGCTGCTGCTCGACACCGGTGAGCACCCGGGGCGCCTCAAGGACATGGTCACGAGCCCCGCAGGAACGGCCATCGCAGGCCTGCACACGCTGGAGAGCGGCGGCTTGCGGCGCACGTTGATGGACGCGGTCGATGCCGCCACCCGCCGCGCGCAGGAGATTGGCGCAACCATGGCCAAAAAGCTGGAACGCAGCGGATTAATTGTCCGCGGGA
>DASQDA010000546.1:0-3035 GCA_035634435.1 Polyangiaceae bacterium | reverse complement strand
TGCGCTGGATCTGGGTGCTGCAACCGGCCCGGCCTTGGAGGGTCTGCGTTCAGGCGTGGTGGTCCGCAGCCGATGGCCGGTTTACGACCCGCTGCGCGCCTTGGTATCGTTGCGTTACCTCCAGACACCAACCGACGGTGCAGGGGTGACAGGGCGCTGGATAACGCTCTCGGTTGGCGCGCTGGTGGCCAAGGCGCTCGACGACATCGAGCTCGCCCTCGCCATCGACGCGCGCGCGGAGCGGTTTGCTGCAGAGGCGAGCCAGCCAACACCGCTCGGCGAGGTGAGTGAGAGCTCGTCCCGCTGGCTTCCGGGCGTTGCGGCTCAGGCCAGTGTTGCCTGGATGCCCACGCAACGTGTGGGCGCTTTCGTTTCGGGCGATGCTGCGTGGATGCTGGGCGCCGCGACCATCGTCGAGGTGCGTGACGAACGCGTCACGCGGGACTCGGATTTCCGGATCACCATCGAGGGTGGGCTTCGGCTGCGACTATGGTGAGCTCGAGCGATGCGGGACGGAACGGGGGCTCCCGAGCGCTCCTCGTCCACCGGCGGCGGCATATCGGCCGCGTCAGCGATCGACACACTTTAGATTCTCACACCGATCGCCGTTGTCGCAGTGATTGTCTGCTGTGCACTGCACGCAACGATCCTCCGAGCAGACGTTGAAGCCCTCGAAGTTATTGTTCTCGCAGTGCTCGTCCATTTCGCAGGCAACGCAATACCGGCCATTGCCGCAGTACATCGGCGCGCCGCGCGGACCTGGTGGGCAGTCGCGGTCCGTCCGGCAGCTGGAAACGCAGCGCTTGGTCAGCAGAGCGCAAACTTCTGAGTCGTCGTCGCAGTCCTGAACATCGTTGCTATCGCACTCCTTGCAAAAGCCACAATCGTCACAGAACCTCTTGTCGGGCGGACACAGTTCGTCGCCGGGTTTGCCGCAGGAACGCTCACAGTTGTCGCCTGGCCCGGAACACGCTCCGAGTCTGACCAGCTGACAGTCGGTGAGCTCCGGCGGCCTGCCGAGAACGCCGCCTCCGCCGCCCGGCGCGCCGCCGGCGAATCCGCCGAATCCGCCGAATCCGTCGCCACCCCCCTGGCCTTCGCCGGCATGCGGAGCCCCCGCCTCACCCCCACGTCCTCCTTCATCGTCGTCGCCGCTACCGTCAACACCGCCTACGGGGGCTTCTCCCCCCCCGGGCCACTTGCCTCCGCGATCGCTGCCGTCACGACCGCTCGAGCCACCGCGCCCGCCCGCGGTCGCGCCGCCGCTGCCGCCGTTGTTTTCGGGCTTACTGGGCAGCAACTGAAACGTTTCTTGATTACAGCTCCCCACCACGAGGACGCAGAAAAGCGCGAGGAACGCCGCTGAACCGCGTTGCCGGACGACCATGGTGGCGCTAGCGTAGCACGGTGGGGGTGGTGATTTGGAGTGCCTGGTTCGCAGTCAGCTGGTTACCATTAGTGTAGGACCACCAGTGATTTCACGCGCCAGCACAAGTCGCCCTGCGTTGCGTCTCGTCCCTCCCGGCCAGGAGGGCAGTGAGCAAGCCCCTCCGCCTACGGACGAAGCGGTGATTGAGGCCGTCCAGCGCGGCGACCACCAAGTCGCTGGGCTGCTCTACGATCGATTGTACGGTGTAGTCGATCATACGTTGTTCCGCGTGTTCGGTCGCCGGGAGATCGATCACGACGATCTGGTGCAAACCGTATTCGAGCAAATCGTCGTTACGCTGAGTCGCCGTTCGTACGCGCGGGCGTGCAACTTGAAGACTTGGGCGTCCAGCATAGCCAGCCACGTGGGCTTCAATGCGCTGCGCTCCCGCCGCCGTGAGCGCCGCGTGCTCGACCGCGATGTGACGCTCGACGGCACGGCCGTTCCGATGCGAATCGACGTGGAGGGAATGACCAGCGCCCGTGTCGAGCTCCATCGGGTGCGACGTCACCTGCTCTCGATGAAGCCCGACCAGTCGCAAACGGTCTTTTTGCACGACGTTCTCGGGCACGAGCTCGCCGAAATCGCGCTGATGATGCAGGTCTCGGTGGCGGCCGCACAGTCGCGGTTGGTGCGCGGCCGACGTGAGTTGTACCGGCGCATCGATGCTGAAAAGCCAACCCCCCGGCGTGCCCAAGGAGTCGACCAATGAGCACTGCACCGGACCCCGAAGCGCTGGTG
The DNA here is from genome assembly GCA_035634435.1 of Polyangiaceae bacterium. Classification (GTDB taxonomy): domain Bacteria; phylum Myxococcota_A; class Polyangia; order Polyangiales; family Polyangiaceae; genus PMG-095. The sequence continues at coordinate 865 of DASQDA010000546.1, read as the reverse complement.
CGAGCGCTCGCCGAGGAGCACGTCCCCCCCGAGCCGCCGGAGGTCTTGGCGGCGCGTCGCGAGCGGATGGTGGCGAACATCTCGCGGAGCGTTCGCGAGAGTGTCGTGCAGAGTGAACGGCGCACGTGGCTACGGCGACTGGGTGCTGCGATGGCGGTCGCTGCTTCGCTGGCCGCGAGCGTCGGTGCCTACGAAAGCTTCCGCGCCGGCCCCGCGGCCGTCGCCCAAGTGAGCAATAGCATCGGCGATCTGCACTCGGTTACAGGCACGCTCGTGATGACCCGCGGCGGGCGATCGCAGGTGGTACCTGTGGCGACCCGCTTGAATGTCGCGGCTGGTGACGAGCTACGCACCGCAGCAGACGGGGCTGCCGAGCTGCAGGTTGGGCGCAGCGGTATTCGCGTTGCCTCGGCCACACAGCTCGCGCTGATGGCTCCGAGCTCCGCTGACGAGCGGTTCAGGCTTGCGAGCGGGCGAATCGATTTGGAGGTTTCGAAGCAGCCCGGCGCCACACGCAGCGTGGTGGTCGAGACGCCCAATGCGGACGTGGTCGTGCGTGGAACGATCTTCAGTGTGGTGGTGGGAGCCGAGAGCGGCGCACCCGTGACGCGGGTGCGCGTGCAGGAGGGTTCCGTGTGGGTGCTGCACCAGGGGGACCGCAACCTGGTCACCTCGGGGGAGGAATGGTCATCGAGCAGCAAGCCGAAAGCAGTAGCGGTGCCGTTGCCGATAGCTCCACCTGTGGTGGCTTTGGCGCCCGAAATCGCCCCGGCGAGAGCGCGCGCGAGCTCGCCGGCAAGCCCCGAGAGAGCCCCTGTTTCGGCTCCGAGCGCTGCATCCGAGACTGGAACTCTGGCTGAGGAAA
>DASQDA010000545.1:0-6258 GCA_035634435.1 Polyangiaceae bacterium | reverse complement strand
AGCCACGGCACGTGTGCTCGACCGCGACGAGGTCGAGGGCGTGCTCACCTCCAGCTTCTACGTCTCCGACGAGCGTGAGCTGGCCCCCCGCACCGCAGAACCCCGCGTCGCCGAGAAGCCGCAGCACTACAAGGTGATCTGCATCTCGATGTACACCGAGGACCTGAAGCGCCTCGACGGAATGGTCGACGCGCTGAAGGCGCGCGGCTTGACCAAGGCCAACCGTAGCGCCCTCATCCGCTACGCGCTGGACGCCGTCGATCTGGCGAACGTACCCAAGGGCCTTTGAGCTCGAGAGCCGACGCTGGCGCGTGGGCGCGCGAGCTCGGGATCTCGCGCGAAGCCACCCAGCTTTATCTGGACAGCGAGGTCATCGACCTGCACCTGGACAGCTTCATCTGGCACCGGATCTTCGGCTACGATCTGACCAAACGCCACGACCGCGCCCCCCTGGGCGGGTGGTTTCTGGGCCACGCTGATTTTCCGCGCGTGCGTAGCGCCGGCTTGGCAGCGGCCACCTGGGTGATCACCACCAACCCGCTCCGCGAACCGAACGATCGCCTCGACGCGCTGCTACGCAACATTGCGGCGCTCACCGAGCTGGTGCGGACGCTTCCCGGGGAGCTGGCGCTCACCAGCACCTTCCGTGACTACCGCGCCGCCCGCCAGGCGGGACTACATGCCGTGTTCGTCGGCATTCAAGGCGGCAATGCCCTGGAGGCGCCCAACGCGGTCGCGCAGCTGCCCCGAGGCAGCATTCTGCGGGTGACGCTAGTTCACCTCTCCAGCTCGAGCATCGGCGCCACGAGCTCACCCTTGCGAGTAGGTCCGGACACCGGTCTCGGCGCTTTCGGCAAAGGGCTCGTGCAAGAGCTGGAAGCGGCTCGCATCCTGGTAGATCTCGCGCACGTTGGACCGCAGGGCTTCTGGGACGCCGTCGCCGTGCATGACCCGTCGCTACCGCTGGTGGTGACGCATACGGGCGTTTCGGGCGTGCATCGACACTGGCGCAACCTGGACGACGCTCAGCTCCGCGCCATCGCGGAGAGCGGCGGCGTGGTCGGAGTGATGTTCCACTCCGCCTTTCTTGGCGACCGCTTGTGGGCAGGCCGCGCCGAAAGCGTGGTGGACCACTTGAACCATATCGTGCGCGTGGCCGGCGAAGACTGCGCAGCCCTGGGCAGCGACTTCGATGGCGCCATCGTACCGCCGCGCGATCTCACGAGCGTGTTGCAGCTCCCGCGCCTGGTGGAGCACATGTTGCGGCGCGGCTGGAGCAGCGATCGCATTCAGAAAATCCTCGGCCGCAACTTCCTGCGCGTGCTTGCGGAGGTTCGACCTTGAAGACTGCACGAGCCGTTCGACGCCGCCTCACGTGACGCGACGCGCTCGCGCCCCTGCTGCGCGACCCGGGTTGCTGCGGCACGGAGGCTACCGCAGAACCGACGGTCGATTCAGTGGGGTGCTGCACCGAGCAGGTGCGGCGGGGGAGCAATCTCCAGGGGAGCGGATGCGCTCTCGGCCTCGAATTCGTCCTCCTCGTCGTCGACGGGAGTGAGCTCTTGACGGGCAAGACTCGGAAGCCGGCGCTTGCCAACGGGGCCCTCATCAATGTAGTCGCGCAGAGCCAACATGTCGCGCAGCGCCTCGAGCTTGGCGAGGGCCTTGACCTCGACCTGGCGAATGCGCTCTCGCGTCAGGTTCATGATCGCGCCGACGTCCTCCAAGGTGGTGCCGCCGCGATCGGCCACGTCCAGGGCGCACGAGTCGCCAAGCTCCCAGACCTCGAGATCGGGGAAGTTGAGCTTGATCGCACCGGTCCGGGGAGAAACGTCGATATACAGGTGATAGTGGCACGAGACGAAGGGACAGGGGCGAGGTCCCTCGACACACTCGGCGCGGTAGCGTGGCTTCCAGTAGTCGGCTTCGGGATAGAGCAGACGGCCGATTTCCAGCTCGCGTTTCGTCATGCGCTTGACGCTGATCGTGCGCGCGCGGACGTCGCGCTTGCGTCGCGAGCGTCGTTGCTCGCGCGTGATGTGTTCTTCCTCACAGTCCATCGCCAATGCGCCCTGCGTGGGGAGCCGCACAGGCTTGCTGCTGCCATCGTCGGGACCGTGTGAATCGTTGGAATCCATGCCCTGCCTCCGCTATCTCACTTGTGCACGAAAGATCGCTAATGGCGCCCGGAAGCCGGCCCGGCGCATTCCTCACGTTTGCTGATTCGAGCTCGAAGCAGGAGACTCTCGAGACTGCCGACGAACCTGCCGTCTGGCATGAGCCGCTTCGCACTCGGGTGGTGACGCTGTGGGTGGTCGGCCGCTCCTATGGAGTCAGCCGCCGTCGTAGCCCCTCGGATCAAGAAACCGCGACTGTTTCCATTCTGGCGCGGCTGGTCAGTTTGCTTTCGATGGCCACCAACCGGGCCAGTAAATCTTTGCTCAGCGAACGTGCATCCACCACGTCACGCGTGACCGTCTGGGCGCTGTGCTCGCGTCGGCGCTGGCGCAGCACTCCGTCGAGCTTCTTGAAGATGCCTTCGAGCAAGTGCTCGAGCTGCTCCACGTCACTCCGAATGAACAGGAATTCCTTCTGAATCTGATCGATCGTGTAACTTTCGGCCATCATCTGCTTGATGCGCAGGATCTGCCGCACCACCGACACCGGGTAGAGCCCCTGGGAGCCCTGGTGCTTGCCCTTTCGTCCGACCCGCACGCTGCGCGGCAAGAGCCCGAGCTGCACGTACTTGCGGAGCGTGGCCTCACTGAACGGGATCGCGTGGCGCGCGAAGACGTCGAGGATCTCAACCGATGTGAGCCCTTGCGCGTGGCTCCTCTCGATCTGGCTGAGTGCGGCGTCGTCGATCAATGTAGCTCCAGGGTGGGCAAACCGGCCTTTGGCCCGATGGCAGTGGTGTCTCGAACCGCGGCCAATATATTCCACTCAATGGATCGCCCAAAGCACTTTATCCGCAAACATTTGAGGAAATCGGCGAATAGCAAGGACGGTGCTGTTTCACTGCCGAGCTAGGACATAGAACGTCCTATCTATCGCATCGTCCATGGAGTTCATAAACCGTCCATCGCGATCGCTGCGTGGCGCGAATGCTGCGCCATCCTGCTCGCCGTGCACACCGCAACGGAGGCCAGTGTTGGCTTGCGGGAGCCGTCAACCCCGTCATCTGCTTGACGCGCCCGCAGCGCATCGTGTAGGGGCGCGGGCGCCGGGCGCGAACCGACAGGGCTTCCCTCAGTGGCAAATCCGACACGCATATCCCAGCCGAGGTAGTAGGCTGGCCGCGCATGGCCCCCCCCGCAGAGCGCGACGTCACCGCGACCGCGAGTGGTGTGCGGCTGCGCGTCGTTGAGCAGGGAACCGGACCCGCGGTCGTGCTCATTCACGGGCTGTTCGTCGATCATCGGAGCTGGGACCCCGTCCTGCAGCTGCTAGCCGCGGAGTTTCGCGTGATTGCGCCGGACCTGCCAGGCTTTGGTCAAAGTGAAAAACCTCCGTCCAGCCGCTTTCCCTACAGCATCGAAGCCTTCGCGGAGGTGATTGCCGATCTGTTCGCGGGTATGGAGCTCGGACGGGCCGCGCTCGTGGGGCATGGCCTTGGTGGCGCTGTCGCGCTGACGCTGGCAGCACGTCACCCCGAGCTCGTCTCGCACTTGGTGCTCGTCGGGCCGCTGAGTTATTCGGACAATCCCGGCCTCGAGAGCCGTCTAGCTCGCATGCCGCTGGTGGGTAACCTGCTGTTCAAACAGCTGGTTGGGCGCAGCTTGTTCCGCGCCTACTTCCGCGAGCGGCTGCTGTCGCGGCAGGCCAAGGTCGACACGGAGCGCATCGACGCTTTTTACGACAGCTTCAACTCGGCAGCCGCGCGCGGCAGCGCGCTGACGACCCTGCGAGCATCAGCCGACACGCGCGCTGTCATCGCGCAAACGAGCCGGGTGCGCTCCCCAACGCTCGTGGTGTGGGGGCAGGCCGACGCGTTGCACCCGCCCCGCTTTGGCCAGCGCCTCTCGCGCGAGATCCGCGGCGGCGGCTTCGAGCTCCTCGACTGCGGACATATGCCTCAAGAGGAACGTCCGCGTGAGCTCGCGGAACTACTGGCGCGCTTCCTCCATGAGCGCCGGACCTGAGCGGGCCTTCAACGCGGGGACCCAGGGCCGTTCGAAAGTTAGCCCAGCAGCCCGACTCTGAGTAGCGTCGCTGCCGATGCTGCGACTCACCCCTCTGTTGCTCGCGCTCCTTGGTTGTGGCAGTGGCCAGGCCGGTCGAGTGGAACCCCGGAGCCCCGAACCGCCCGCCGCCAACGCCAGCGATCCATTCGCGAGCGCGTCGCACTCGCCGTTCGCCAGCCTCGGCTCCGGGGTGCGTCGCATCGACGCGCAGGCCCGCTAACCGCTAAAGCGGGAAAGCAGCGGTCGGCGGTTTGCTGGTCGGGGCTACGTCCCCTCTGGGCGCAGGAGCAGCCGCCGCGGGCAGCGTCGGAGTCGCGACGGGAGTGGCCTGCGGGGGAAGCGCCTTGGGAGCCGCTGGAGCGGGCGGGGCGGCGGCGGCTCTGGCGCGGTCGGGCAGGTCGGGAGCAGCCGCGCGGGGCGCGGGCGGTCGCGGCACGGGCGGTAACGTGGCGGGCGGCGGGGACTCTGGCGCCGCTACCTCCGCCTCGGGCAACACCATCGCGGGCAGATCCGGCTCCATGGGCGGCGCGGCAGGCTCTGGTGTCGCCGGCAGCGCGATCGCCTGTTCAGGCACCTGCTGGGAAGCGCTGGGCTGCTCTGCGTGTTGCTCAGCAACCACGGGGGGCGGCTCTGGCGTACGGCGCGTCAGCACCGCTAGACCAGACATTGCCAAACCGAAGCCAATCACGCCGGCGACGAGGCGCACGAAACGCACACGTCGTTGTTCCTGCTCGCGCGTGCGGACGCGGCGCGAAGGGATGGTGTCCAGATGCAGGCTCTCGCTTTCGAAGTCGTCCGCAGACTCGACATGGGCCGGCCCACCTGCGTAGAGGCCCTCCTCGCCGGCCGAGAAGAAGTTGTCGTGGAAATCATCGCCCGCCTCGTGCACGTGTGGATTGTCGGCGGTCTGCTCGAGCGGTGGCCATTCTGGCCGCTTCGGCTGCTCGGCTACCGGGGCGACATCACCCTTGCGTGCCGGCACCTCCGCGCGAGCAAGGCCGGGCGCGAGCGTCGACTCTTGCGCGACGAGCTTGTCTGCAGCCGCGGCAATCGAGCTCGCCTCCTGCGGCGCCGCACTCACCGCCGCGGCGCTGATGGCGGGCTCACGCACGCTCGGCTCGACCTTGGGCGCTGCCGGCTCGGCGCTGAGCGGCGCAGGGGCGGGCTCCGCTGGGCCGGGCGTGGTCCGCACTTCCGACCCAACCGACGGCGGCCCCCCGGCAGCAGGCACGGAGCTGTGCGTGCTCTGGGCAAGGGCCGCTGCCAGACCCGCAGTCTGCACGCTGGCGCCATCCTCCTCCCGACGACCTGCCGGGAACGGAATGACCTTCCCCTCAGGGGGGCGGCCATTGCTGCCTTCACGGCTGAAGGAGCTCAGACCCGACGCCACCGCGGAGGCGGGCATTGGCGCGGCCGAATGCAGCGGACTGCTCGCCCAGGCGGCCGCACGATCCTCATCGTTGGATTCGCGAGCAGCGTCCGCATGATGACTCACGCCGAGCCCGAGCTGAGTCGAGTGCCGCCTCGGCGCCGGGCTCGCGCTCTCGTCGCTGGCATCGCTCGCTCCGCCGCGCGCGAGGGGGGACGGCGCGCTGGCGCTCGCTCCGCTCGACGCGGGACTGGAAGCGAGCAAGCGGTGCGCGCCCGATTCGCCAGGAAGCACGAGCGGGGCCAGGGGCGGAGCGGACGGTCGCCAGGAGCTCCGCGCCGAGGGCACCAGCGACTCGAAGGCCGGGATGCGTGGCTCCGAGGCGGACTCGAGCACCTCTTCGTCCTCTTCGGGAAGGCTCGGAAGCTCCCGCGAGGAGTCCAGCTCGACACTCGGGACGACGTCTTCCTCACCCGCAGGCGTATTCGAGAGCACGAGAAGCCCCTCGAAGAACAGCTTGGTGACTGTCGAGAGCGTCGAAAGGTCTTCGAAGGGAGACTCGTCGATCACGTCGAGCAACGTGCGGCGGCCGTCGAACAGCCTTAGGATACCGTTCAGCTCATCCGGGATCTCGTTGAGACGCTCCATGAGAGCAGCGTGGTCGATCTCGAAGACCGAGCTCAGCGGTGGCAGCTGCTCGAGCAA
>DASQDA010000544.1:0-1970 GCA_035634435.1 Polyangiaceae bacterium | reverse complement strand
GCAGCGGCGTCCGCAGCGTGCTCCAATCCGGTTCTCAGTAGGGGCGAGGCGCACGCCGGGTGGGGGCGGTTCGCCCAAAAGAGCGACGAAGGTCGCAAACGCCGCGCCCCTGACCTAGAACAGTCGGGTCATGCCCGAGCGCGTTCTGGTCGCAATGAGTGGCGGCGTCGATTCGTCGGTAGCTGCCGCTCGCCTGCTGCGCCAGGGGTTCGACGTCGTGGGTGTCACGCTCCACCTCTGGGACTATCCCGAAGACGGAGCCGCCAAGAGCCGCTGCTGCGCTCCGGAAGACGTACACGACGCCCGGCGCGTCGCGGACGTGCTGGGCTTCCCCCACTACGCTTTCGATCGGCGCGAGCTTTTCAGGAGTGAGGTCGTCGACCCGTTCGTGGACGCGTACCTTGAAGGAGAAACACCCAGCCCTTGTGTGCGGTGCAACCGGGGTGTGAAGCTGCGAGAGCTGTTTCAGCTTTCAGCGCGTCTGGGAGCTGCGCGTGTGGCAACCGGTCACTACGCTCGCGTCGTGCAGGGTGAGCGCGGTGCCGAGCTCTGGCGCGCCAAGGACAGAAACAAGGACCAGAGCTATTTCCTGCATATGCTGGCGGAGCGCGATCTCGCTCGTTTGATCTTCCCGCTGGGCGACTCCGACAAGGCTGAGGTCCGCGCGGAGGCAGCCGCGTTGAGCTTGCCCGGCGCACACAAGGGTGAAAGTCAGGAGCTGTGCTTCGTTCCGAGCGGCCGCTATGATGCCTTCATCGCGGAGCGCGCCGCCGGCAGGGTGCGCCCCGGGCCGATCCTCGACGCGAGCGGCACGGTGGTCGGCCAGCATGCGGGTGTGCACGGCTTCACCGTCGGTCAACGCAAGAACCTGGGCGTGGCGCTGGGCCAACGCGCCTACGTCGCCGCCATCGACGCGGAGACAGCCACCGTACGACTGAGCTCGGGTGAGGCTCTCGCGTTCCGCGTCGCTCGCGTGGAAGAGCTGAGCCTCGCCCAGGACGTCGCGCTTCCGCTGAGCTGCGAGGTGCAGGTGCGCTACAGAGCAGCGCCGGTGCCTGCCAGGGTTCGCCACACGGGTGCCGGCGCGCTCATCGAGCTCGAAAAGCCGGTCGCAGCCGTGTCGAAGGGCCAGTACGCGGTGTTCTACGAGCGCGAACGCGTGCTTGGCGGTGGCGTCATCGTCGCGGCGTCCGCTGAGCCACCCTCCGAGGAAGCGGCATGAAGTATACCCTCTGGCGTGCGGGCATTCTAGTTGGCGCATTGATGGCCGCAGGCTGCACCGTTGGTGAAGGTGAAGGCTATGTGCTCAGCGACCGGCTTTACATCGAAGACTGCTGGAACGGTCCGTTCGACCTGAATCCCGATTTCTTTGCCGCCATTCCTTATCAGGAAGAGTTCTTGATGATGCGGGTGCAGCGTGGCGACAACGTGGTGGAGCAGTCGGACGGCGTTACGGTGCTGGTCACGGATCTGCAGGATCTTCGCCAGCGCATGAACCAGCCCATCACTGTGGGTTTACCGCGCGGCGTGACGCCTCCGGGCGTGCCGCTGCAGGCGAACGCCGATCCGCCCAAGGTGAGCCTCTCGATCTTCCTGCACAACAGCTGCCACGCCCAGAATGCCACGATCTACGCGATGAGTGGCACCATCACGTTCGCGTCGCTGTTCAGCGGCACCGGCAATGAAGCTAGCGCTGGAGCCCGTCTCACGAGCGCCAGCTTCGACGCGTACTTCGCCGATCCGCGGTCCCTCGGCAGCGACCCCGCCGCCAACGAGGCGGTCACGAGCCACGTGCGGGGTCAGTTCGAGTTTTACTTCCAGCGCGGGCAGCCAGCCCAGCCGTTTCAGTGAAGACCCAGGTCGATGCGTTGCTGCGCCGGCAGGCTTCGGACTTCGATTTGAGGTTCACGTGCGAAAGCTGTGCGCACTACGCGGTGGAGGCGAAGACGTGCGCCAACGGCTACCCCAAC
>DASQDA010000543.1:0-4194 GCA_035634435.1 Polyangiaceae bacterium | reverse complement strand
TCGAGCTCCCAAGCAGTGCTCAGGCAGGTGTGCGGCTCGGGCGAAGGCTCGTGCTCGCCGGCGGGAGCGGCGGTGAGCTTCGGAACGCCAGCGTCGGTGTGCGACGCGTCGTGGGGTTGAGCAGCGAAGATCGGTGAGCCTGCGCCTGCATCGGGCATGAGCGCTCATCGGAAGCTTGCGCGCCCCAGTTGCGCGCTTCCCGCGCTCGGCTACAGACAGCGCGCTCGGGACGGCTGCAGGGTGTCTCGTCTCGCAGCGCGCACTACGCGCGCGAAGCGGCACGCTGAGCGGTTGCCCGCGTGCCGCTTCGCGCTCTTCAATTGAGGCTCAGTAGGCCCACGCCCCTCCTTCACCCGCCGCCCCCGCCGCCCCTCCGATTGGCGGTCGACCAGCGACCCCCGCCGTTCCTCCCCAGCCTGCTTCGCCTCCCGCGCCGCCACCTTCGTTCGGCTGCTCCACGATGATCGCGATGTCGAGCTGACCGCTGCGGAAGTCGATGAGCTCACCGTCGACGCCGAAGCGATAGCTCACCGTGCGCGAGCTGCCGTCCCAGATGTACGCGTACGTCTGGCGAGGCGACAAAAGGATCGCTTGCTCCACGCGTTCTGGACCGCCGGGCAATAGCCTCTCCAGGTACCAGTCCGTGTTCATCATGTAGACGTAGTAGTAACCCGGCAGCAGTCGCCGGCTGATCGTTGCCGCGTCAGGCTCTTCATCACTCGACACGACCTCGGTGTAATAGGTCGGATCGGTGCCGGTCCCGCCAGCACCCGCCGCCGGACTTTCATCGTAGTGATCGGGATAGCCAGAGATCTCGAAGCTGGCGCTTCGCAGCCGATACTCCTGTCCCTGTCCATCGACCCCCGTCAACGCGATCCCCAAATTGCCCACCTTGCCGGCGTCGGGCTCATCGCTTCCAGCACCGCACGCCACCAGGGCCAACGTCATCGCCGGCACCCACAGATTCCGCACCTTCATATTGCCTCCCAATGCGCCGGCCGTGAATCGGCAGGCGCGAGTGCACCCAAGCAACCAGCGTGCCGCTACATTTACGCGCAAGTTTTGCCATTGTGGCGCAACCCTAACCGGCTTGGCTGGCACAGCTTGGCTCAAAGACCACGGCGGTTCAGCATCGCCGGAGCCCCGTGCCGCGCGTTTGCGTGACGGCGCACCCCCCCCCGAAGACTCACGGGCGCGGCCGGCCATGGCGCCTTTGAGAGCCGACACGCTCCCGATGGGTCGGGCTTGGCCTCACCTCGCACGCGAAGCGACGCGTACGCTCGTCAGCGCTCGGCGAAGAGGCGTAGCTGATTGCTATTGTCGGTCTTTGCACAAGCGAAGCCGGCCGTGACCGGACCTTCGCCGTCCGCAAAGTGATCACGGATGCAAGTGCGGCCGGCATTGTCAAAGGTCATGACGTTGTAGGTTTGGCCGTCCTTCGTTTGAAAGAAGCGCAGATAGGTCACGGGTTTGCCGAAGCCGAAGTCCCAGCAGGATGCCGGAATCACACGCTCGAGCTGCGCAGCATAGATGCTCTCGCCGTTTAGCGTGGTCGGCGAAGCACTGCCAGTCTTCGAGCCGAACGCTGAAAACCCGGAAGAGTGCGTGGCACATTCCGCCGTCATCACCGCCTCGGTTTGTGTCGCGTATAAATTGAAGGTTATCCGGCTGGTCGTGCTCGCGATGGTGTCGTCGTGGAAGGGACCGTAGACGCAGCCCGCGGCGAGGAGACAGACGCCACCGAGTGCCCAGAGCTTGCCTGTATTGATCATGGTTGTACCCCTGCGTTTCTCTGCAACGTGCGATCGAACTCCGCCCTCGAACCGCACCCCGAGCCGCGCAACCTGCGGACTCACCGCCACCGTATCATCGGGAGTACCGAGAGCGAGAGCACAGCAACCTGCGAGTAGAAATGACTAGTACGTCGGCCCTGAACACCGCTCCGGGTTGATGTCCGTCACCAACAGTCAATCGCCGCGGCTGGCTCGCCCTGGACGAGGTCAGGTATGAGCGCACTGCGAGTGGAACCTGCTCGCGCACGCCTCGCGCTTCGCGGTGTGGAAGCCATGCACACGCTGCTCTGAGACGATGCGTGGAAGGGGCGGGGCGGCGCGGCTGCTGCGCTGCGCATGGGCGCGTCGAGTTGCCCAGGGGCGCTGCGGGATGAGCAGCGCGCCCGTTCCAGCGCGCCCCCAAACCCGGAAGCGGTTGCTGTTGCGCCCTGGGCGTTCACTCCGCGGTGCTCGAGACCTGTTGGAAGGCGAGCAGGAGCCGCGTCGGCCTCGCACGCACGCGAAGCACGCCTGCAGGTAGGCTCGCCACGCACACGCAACTAAAGCTGGCATGCGCCTCGCCGGCGCTTCAGTCCTGGGTGCGCGAGCCGTTTCACCGTTGCGCCTCGGTAACCGCCACCCGCGGACCGGCCTTGGTCGCGACAAGGGAAGGAACCAAGTGCCTAGTAGCGGAAACAGTCATGCTTCGCGTCCAACCCGCCGCGGGGCTCGTGCTGGGCGGCTTGCCTTGACGGTCGTGGGTCTGATTGGCGTGGCGGCGTGTGATCCTGACTTTGGCGCGCTCGGAGCAGGGGGCGCGCTGAGCGACGCCGGCGCGGGCGGAAGCTCCGGAGCGCCAGCGGTGCTCGGTGGGAGAGCTGCCACCGATTCAGGGGGAACGAGCGCAGTTGGCGCCGCGCCGAGCTTGGGCGGGGCGTCCACTGGCGGCATCGGCGGTCGTGGCGGAAGCGGTGCGGGCGGCGCCCCTGAGCATGGAGGCGGAGGCGGAGACGGAGGCGTTGATGCCGGCGGCGTCGAAGGCGACGCCGGCGCTGCTCAAGGCGGCCAGCCCACGCAAGGGGAGGGGGGTGCGGCTGGAGCAGAGCCCGAGCCGCCGCTAGAGCTGGTAGCGTCGGCGTCGACGAACGAGTTCGCCAACGTGCCCGCGAACGCACTCGACGGCGACAGCGCGACCAAGTGGTGCGCCCTCAACGGGAGCCTACCGCAATGGTGGCAGGTCGACCTTGGGGCCGTGAAGGACTTCAGCTCGTTCGAGGTCGAGTGGGAGACGCCCTTGCGACACGGCTATCGCCTCGAGATCTCCGACGACGACGTCACGTTCACTGTGCTCCTCGACAACACGGACAACCCAAAGGTCAGCCAGCGACAAGACGAAGCCCTCACTGGCAGAGCGCGCTACGTCCGCATCTTTTTCACTTATCTGCCCCCGAACGACCCCTGGCCGCACTGGGCGTGCATTCGCGAATTCAGCGTGATCACGGAGTGAAGCTGACGCGCGGCGAGCAGCGCGCGCGCATCGGCCGATCGCGCGGAGCCCGCATTTTGTAGTAGGGGCGCGGGCCCGCGCGTGGCAGTGTCCGCGCGGATCCCCGGAAGGAAAGCTCCTTGAAGCGCTCTCTGTTGCTCCGTATCGCCGGCGTTCTTTCGCTCATTACCTGCATCGGACACACGCTCGGCACGTTCATGCCGGTGCCCGCGGAGCAGGCGCAAATGCACGCCACCATTGCCACGATGAAGGCGACGCTGGTGCCAATGCCAGTCGGCTCCGCGCGGAGCTACATGGAGATCCTGGACGGTAACAACCTCTGCACCAGCCTCTTATTGGCGCTGTGTGCTGGGTTGCTGTTCTCGCTCGCTCGTGTGCGCAAGGAGCGCGTGGCCGATCATGTGCTCGCGCTCACGGCCTTGGCGCTCATCGGCGTCTCTATCCTCAGCTTCCGCTACTTCTTCCCCGTTCCGGCCGTGTTCACGGCACTCGCTGCCGTAGTGACGCTGATGGCTCGCGCCCGCGACACCCCCGCCGTCTGAGTCACATCCACCCACGCGCGCCCCAGCTCGGCTGCTCGGGCAGAGCCGCAAGACCGTCTGGGTGCGCCGGCGCCCGTCGTTGCCGGCGGGCAGTTGGCACACCGTCGTTGGCACACGCTGCTGCGAAACCGCGCCTTTCGTGCTCGGGTCTGCTGGCATCCTCCTTGCTCTACAGGAGGCATGCTCAAGCTGGGGATGCTGTGTCGTGTTGCCTTTACGATGGTGCTGGTGGGTTGTGGTGGCGCGACGGGAGTGGACGGAAGTGACAGCGGGGTGGGGGGCTCTTCGTCGAGTCAAGCCGGGGCCGGCGGCTTGCCGCCGGGCAACGTGGGCGGCTCCGTGGGGCAGCCGCAGCCCGCCGTGGGCGGCTCCG
>DASQDA010000542.1:0-2513 GCA_035634435.1 Polyangiaceae bacterium | reverse complement strand
AGAACGAAGGCATTCTATACGCCACGCTCTCGCTCGATCTCGCGCCGCACCTGGCGACGGCCAAGGCCAAAGTTCCGGTGCGCCCCGGCTCGGCCTGGCACTCCGAGCTCGAAAAGGCGGTCGGCGACGCGCTCGAACGGCTGCTCGCGCCAGCAGTTTCCGGCGACGTGCGCGTCGAGCTCAAGCTGCGCTCCGACAAGGAGGCCATCGAAGTCTTCGCGCAAAACCTGCGCGAGCTCCTGCTGGCTTCGCCCTTCGGGTCCAACGCAGTGCTGGGCATCGATCCGGGTCAGCGCACTGGCTGCAAGTGCGCGGTGGTCGACGAGACCGGCAAGCTGCTCGAGCACGATACGCTCTTCCTGGTGCAGGGGAGCGGTCAGCTGGAGAAGGCGAAGGAGACCTTGCGGCGACTCTGCCGCAAACACCCCGTGCGAGCGGTGGCGGTCGGCAACGGCACGCATGGTCGCGAGACCGAGGCGTTCGTGCGCGAGGTGCTGCGAGCCGAGGGCCTCGTGCAAAGCACGCTCTGTGTTTCGGTGAGCGAGGCCGGCGCGAGTATCTACTCGGCGAGTGACGTCGCGCGCGAGGAGTTTCCCGACCTGGACCTGACCGTGCGCGGAGCAGTCAGCATCGCACGGCGCCTGCAGGATCCGCTGGCGGAGCTGGTGAAGGTGGACCCCAAGAGCATCGGCGTCGGCCAGTACCAACACGACGTGGCGCAGGCCGCGCTCGGCCGCAAGCTCGACGAGGTGGTCGAGAGCTGCGTGACGAGCGTGGGCGTCGAGCTCAACACGGCCAGCGCGCCACTGCTCTCGCGCGTGTCCGGTATCGGCGCTGGGCTCGCCAAACGCATCGTGCAGCACCGCGATCAGAACGGCGCGTTTCGCACGCGCAAGGCGCTCTTGCAGGTGCCTGGGCTCGGCCCCCGCACCTTCGAGCAAGCAGCGGGCTTCTTGCGCATCGAAAACGGCGAGCATCCGCTCGATCGCAGCGCGGTGCACCCGGAGCGTTACGCCTTGGTGGAGCAGATGGCGCGCGACCTCGACGTTCCGCTGGCTTCGCTCATCGGCAGCAGCGCGCTCCTGCGCCGCATCGACTTCACGCGCTACAAGACGGCAGACGTCGGCGATTTCACGCTCAAGGACATCCTCGAGGAGCTCGACAAGCCCGGCCGCGACCCGCGCAAGAGCTTCGAGGCGCCCAAGTTTCGCGACGACGTGCGCGAGCTCACTGACCTCAAGGCGGGCATGGAGCTCGAGGGCGTGGTGACCAACATCACGGCGTTCGGCGCCTTCGTCGACGTGGGCGTCCATCAGGACGGCCTGGTGCACGTCTCACAGCTCTCCGATCGCTTCGTCAAAGATCCCCACGCCATCGTCAAGGTCGGCGACAAGATCCAGGTGCGCGTGCTGGAGGTCGACCTCGAGCGACGCCGCGTCTCGCTCACCGCCAAGCGCGGCGCGCCCGTTCCAAACGGGCCGAAAGCCGCCCCCGGCCCGCAGAGTGCGAGCGAGCGCAAGGGCGTGCGACCAGCTGAAAAGCCGCAACAAAAGGTGGCCCCAGGCAAGGACAAGGGCTTCAGCAACAACCCCTTTGCCACCCACTTCAACAAGAGCTGACCGGCCGCGCTTTCGGCCTGTCTTTGAGCGACGGTGGCCGCGAAGTGCGCTAGACCCGGAGCCGCCTCGCTGCCACCAAGGAGACACGCATGCTCGACGCCCGTTATGTCGCCGACCACCTGGAGGAAGTCCGCGCCGCGCTGGCGCGTCGCTCGGCAGCAGCGGCAGCGCAGCTCGACTCGGTGTCGCCCATCGTGGCTCGGCGACGTGAGCTCATCTTGCGCACCGAGGGGCTCCAGCAGGAGCGCAACAATCAAAGCCAGGAAATGGCTCGACTGGCCCGCGGTGGCGAGCAAGCCGCGATGGCCGCGCGCCGCGACGCGCTCAAGTCGCTGTCCGAGGAAGTGAAGGACCTGGAGGGGCAGCTCGGCAGGGTGGAGCTCGAGCTGGAAGAGCTTCTGCTGGCGATTCCCAACGTGCCGCACGCGAGCGTGCCGCCGGGCGAGCACGAGGAGGACAACCCGGTGCTGCGCAGCTGGGGCAGCGCGCCAACCTTCGACTTCGAGCCGCGGCCGCACTGGGAGATCGGCGAAAAGCTGGGCATCCTCGATTTCGAGCGCGCGGCCAAGCTGTCCGGCTCGCGCTTTGCGGTCCTGTGGGGCCTGGGCGCCCGGCTCGAGCGCGCTCTCATCACGTTCATGCTCGACGTGCAGACGCGGGACCACGGCTACACCGAGGTCTATCCGCCGTTTCTGGTACGGGCGGAGGCGCTGCGCGGCACCGGTCAGCTGCCCAAGTTCGAACAGGACCTCTTCAAGACCCGCCGCGCGGACCCCAACGACCCTGCCGCGCTCTACCTGGTTCCCACTGCCGAAGTGCCGGTGACGAACCTTCACGCCGACGAGGTCCTCGAGGCCGAGCGCTTGCCGCTCGCGTATTGCGCGTACACGCCCT
>DASQDA010000541.1:0-7669 GCA_035634435.1 Polyangiaceae bacterium | reverse complement strand
CTCGTCGAGGGCGGTCAGTGGGCGGTCAGCAGTGGCGCCTACGTCGGCAGCGGCCCGGCGACCCCGCTCAGCTGCGTGCAGACGGGCTCGCAGATCACGGCAGCGTTGGTAACGGGATTCAGTGCCCGCGACCTGCGCCTCCACGCGCAACTCACGGGTGTCCAGCGCGCGGACAAGGTGGTGGTTCTTCGCGCACGCGATCCGCAGAACCGCGTCGAGCTCAATTTCCGTGCTGGGTACGATGACGGCGGCACCACGCGCGGTGGCGACCTGGTGATTCAGGAGCTTCGCAATTGCGTGCAGACACTCCACGTGGGCCCGGGCACGCTCTCGATTCCGCACGAGCTCGGCGAGACCTTGGTCGTGGAGCTCGAGCTGCGCGGGGCCTCGCTCGGCGTGTGGGTGGAGGGACGCCAGATTTTCCAGGGCGAGGTGCCCATCTCCACGTCGGCAGGAGCCGTCGGTGTGGGCGTCATCAGCGGGGGTATCACGCGCTTCGACGACCTCTTCGTCCAGTCCCTCGATTGACCCGCCCCCCGCGCCGGTCGCTCTGCGCCCGACTCAACTAGCCCATTGGGACACCACGTGTGCGCGCAGGTTACCCCGGGCAGGCCGTGGCGACGTCGCGGGAGTCCGCTCCTGCCCCGGGTTCGCGAGCGCAACGAGCTCTGCGGAAGGCAACACGACGGCATCAGCCTCCCGCTTGGTCACCAGCCAGCGCAATAGCTCGGCGCGCCCGGACACTCGCAACTGCTGAAACACCGCCGCCAGCTGGTTGGCGATGGTGCGGACACACGTCCCGCGTTCAGCTGCTATTTGCGCGTAGGTTTTACCGTCGAGCAGCGAGCGGGTCACGGCGTACTTCGCGGGAGACAGCAGCGAAGCCAGCTCGGTGTCCGGCCGGGAAACACTGACGCTGCGCAGGCCGTTGGCAAGCGTGGTGACGCGTGCGTCCCAAGGCCGCTGCTCGCTCGCTGAATGCGCCGCGTGAGCGATCATCACGAGCAACAAGGGAGCTCGGCACGGCGCACAGCTCAGCCCCATGAAGCGGAAGCAGCTCTTGGCGATGGTGGCGATACTGGAGAGGGACAGGCCGACGTCCGCCGCCACCGCCTTCTGCGTCGATAGCAACAACGTGCTCTCCAGGATGAGGATGTGGCGTACAGGCAGGCTGGCACCTGGCTCCTGGTCGTCCCGCGCACTGAGCGTGAAAAGCGCCCGATCGGCGGTCAAGGTGCTTTCGACGATCCGGCTTCGACCGCTGACGAGCTCGGACCAGAGACTGCCGAGATCGAAGGGCTGACCACCTTGTGACGTCGTGCCCCATCCGTCTTGGTTGAAACGTAGCTCGCTGTCCCCACCAGACGGGGGGGTGGGTTGCCCTTGTCGTTGTGCGTCCATTGCTGGCTTCTCCCGTTGTCTGCAGCCCGACCCTTTCGGCTGCCCAGCCATGTGCATAGGGCGGACAGGCCCGCGGCGTCGATCGCAGTGGCTCGCAGCAGCCGGACGGGCGGCGGTGTCCGTCATGCGCAGCCAAGGGGGTTTCTGCAGGCCCCTCGCGCCGCTCCGAGCCGTCTCCGCCTACTCGACCTCACAGCTCATGCAAACCGCACAGCAGCTGCCTCTTCGAGTAGAACGGCGTTCGTATGCCGCAGCAGCACGACGGCCCCCGCACGCGCTGGCTGGTGGCGTTGGCGATTAGCGCGGGCATGGCCGCGGGCGCAGCCGGATACACCTTCCGCTACGCGGAGGGGCTCTCCTACTTCAGCACGGACCCTCGTGCGTGCGTCAACTGTCACATCATGCAACCGCAGTACGATGCCTGGCAGAAGTCGAGCCATCATGCCGTTGCCAAGTGCATCGACTGTCACCTACCCCACACTTTCCTTGCCAAGTACCTGGCCAAGGCGGAGAACGGCTGGAGGCACGGCGAACGCTTCACCACGCAACGCTTCGAGGAGCCCATCTTCGTGCAGGCACGCGGTCGCGAGATTCTGCAGGAGAACTGCGTCACTTGCCACGAAGCGTTAACGGCCGAAATGCGCGGCGCATCTCACTCCCGAGAAGGATCCTGTTTGCACTGTCATGCAGGGGTGGGACACGGCGAGCGCGCCGGGCTCGGAGGACCGTTGAAAACCACCCCATCGACCACGCGAGATCAACCGTAACATCATGGTGAATGAAGAGCGACCCGCTGGGTGGTACCAGCGCTGGGTGTACGTAGCGCTGATTCTGGGCTCTGCGTTGGTTGCCGCCGCGGCGATCGCGCTGCTGACCAATATCTTCGAGCGCAAGACCGAGCAGCGCGCGCCCTACGTGCGGCTCGTCGAGGTCGGCGAGAACGACACCGATCCAGCCAAGTGGGGGAAGAATTGGCCGCTGCAATACGACGGTTACAGACGTACGGCGATTCCCACGAAAACGCGCTTTGGCGGCCACGCCGGCAGCGAGGCGCTCCCGGAGGAGAAAATTGCGCGCGACCCCTGGCTCAAACGAATGTTCGAGGGTTACGCCTTTTCGATCGACTATCGCGACCGGCGGGGCCACGCGCACATGCTCACGGACCAGGAAGCGACCAAGCGCCTGAACAAGCCGCAATCAGGATCCTGTTTGCACTGTCATGCCTCGATCATGCCGCTCTATCGTGAGCTGGGCGACGGCGACGCGATGAAAGGCTTCGAAAAGAGCTATCAGCTCGACTACCGCACACTCAACAAGCAACTCCACGACTCCGGCCAGGCGCACCCGGTCAGTTGTGTCGACTGCCACGACCCGCAGTCCATGGCGCTCCGGGTCACGCGCCCGGGGTTTCTGCTCGGCATTCGGGCGCTCGCCGAGTCTGACGCGCCGAGCCCTGCTTTTTCCTCGATCAGTTTGTGGCGAGAGGGAAAGCGCCACAAGCCGTACGACCCCAACGTCGACGGTACCCGCAACGAAATGCGCTCGTTCGTCTGCGGTCAGTGCCACGTCGAGTACTACTGCGCGACGAAGATGCCGTTGACCATTCCTTGGGGCAAAGGGCTCAAAGCAGACGAAATCGAGGCCTTCTGGGACGATACGAAGTTCCCGAACGGCGAACAGTTCTACGACTACGCGCACGCGGAGACGGGTGCCCGCGTGCTCAAGGCGCAGCACCCCGAGTTCGAGCTGTGGAGCCAGGGTATCCACGCGCGCAGTGGCGTCGCCTGCGCGGACTGCCATATGCCCTACGCTCGTGAGGGAGCGACAAAGGTGAGCGATCACTGGGTTCGGAGTCCCCTCTTGAACGTGCAACGGGCCTGCCAGACATGCCACCGTGTCGGCGAGCAAGAGCTCCTGCAGCGCGTCGACGTGATCCAGCAGCGCAACCACGGTTTGCTTCAGAGGGGCGGCGCGGCGATCGTCGATCTGATCGAGGCACTCACGGCTGCCAAGGCCCAGGGCAAGACAGACGAGCAGCTGGCTTCCGCTCGTGCGCTGCAACGAAAGGCGCAGTGGCGCCTGGACTTCATCGCCGCGGAGAACAGCATGGGGTTTCACGCTGCGCAGGAAGCCGCGCGCGTGTTGGGCGAAGCCATTGATTACGCTCGCCAGGGGCAGCTTGCGGCGCTGGGGGTTGCCCCCTCACCCGCGCCTTCGCCGCAAGCGCCGCCCAGCGGCACCGCGGGTGCGGCTGGCGCTGCGGCCAACTCGGGGGCTGCGAATGCGATCGCGTCGCCGGCCCGCAGCGCTGCCAAGCTCCCCATCCCTGCCCCCCGGACCTCGATCTAGTCTCCGAGCCCAGCCGGCTCGCGCGGCTCTCACCCGAAGGATCGCTTCGAATGCCTCATGTGCTTTACCTGGCCCCCAGCGGCGGTGGTGTCGGTCTCACCAGCATCGCGCTCGGACTGGTGCGGGCGCTCGACAACCGCGGCATTCGCGTCGCCTTCTTCAAGCCCGTCAGCGAACGAACGGAGCAGCCGCAGGAGCCCGAGCGATCGACGTCGTTCGTGCGACAGACGAGCTCGCTGCTTCCTGCGGAGCCAATCCCGGGCGCGCAGGCCGAGCTGCTGTTCGCCAATGGCGGGCGCGACGAGCTGCTCGACCGGATCCTGCGCAACTACCACGCGTCGCGGGGCAACGCGGATGTGGTGGTCGTCGAGGGCCTCGTCGACTCGCACCAGGGCTCGAGTGAATCGGAGTTGAATCGTGAGATCGTGCGGACGCTCGACGCCGAGGTCATTCTGGTGGGTGCCTTGGGCGGCGCTCGAATCGACGAGCTCGAGGGGCGGCTCGAGCTGACGGCCGGCAACTACGGCGGTGTGTCGGGTCGAAGAGTAATCGCCTGCATCATCAATCGCGTACCGCAGCGCGACCAACGATCCGGCGCAGGCGCTGCTGACCTAACCGCGATGCAGGCGCTGCTCCAGAGGTCCAAACTGAAGGTGCTGGGGCTGGTGCCGGAGAACCCCGAGCTCATGGCGTGCCGCACCATAGACATTGCGCGGCATCTTCAAGCCGAGATTTTGCACCAAGGTGAGATCGCGAGCCGGCGCGTGAAGAGCGTCTCCATGCTGGCTCGAACGGTGCCCAACCTGGTGAAAACCATGACCGCAGGCGCGATTCTCGTCACACCGGGTGACCGCAGCGATGTGCTTCTGCTGGTCGCCCTGGCCGCGAGCAACAAGATCCCCCTCGCGGGGCTCGTCCTCACCGGGGACCTGGAAGTACCCGCGGGTATTCTCGAGCTGTGCCGGCCCGCATTCGAGACAGGTCTGCCGGTGCTGCGGGTCCCCAGCAACAGCTGGCAGACGGCGACGGCGCTGGCGCAGATGAGCACGGCCATCCCCGCCGACGATCTGGAGCGGGCTCAACGGGCAATGACGTTCGTGGCCGAGCACATCGACGCCGTTTGGATCGCGGACCATTCACGGCTTCCACTGGAGGCCCGCTTATCTCCAGCTGCTTTCTGCTACCGATTGACCGAGCTTGCGCGCACTGCGCGCAAGACCATCGTGCTGCCCGAAGGTAACGAGCCGCGCACGGTCAAGGCTGCCGCCATCTGTGCGGAACGCGGCATCGCCCGTTGCGTGCTGCTGGGGGATCCGCAAGAGGTCCGCCGCGTGGCCAGCGCTCAGGAAATCGAGCTCTCGGCGGACGTTCAGATCGTGGACCCGCTCAGCATCCGAGACAACTACGTTCAGGCTCTGGTGGAAGCGCGCAAGCACAAGGGCATCACGGCTGCCAATGCCGCCGAATTCCTGGAAGACAACGTCTGGCTCGGGACCATGATGCTGGCGCTAGGTGAGGTCGACGGTTTGGTGTCCGGCGCCGTGCACTCCACGGCCAACACGATCCGCCCAGCCTTGCAGATCATCAAGACCAAGGCGGACGCGCGCGTCGTGTCGTCCATCTTCTTCATGTGCCTGCCCGAGCAGGTGGTGGTCTATGGCGATTGCGCCGTGGTACCGGACCCGGACGCGGAAACCTTGGCGGACATCGCCATTCAAAGCGCCGATTCGGCGGCCCGCTTCGGGATAGCACCGCGCGTTGCCATGATCAGCTATTCCACAGGGACGTCCGGCTCCGGCTCCGACGTGGACAAGGTGCGAGAAGCAACCGCGCGCGCGCGCTCGCTGCGGCCCGACATCGTGCTGGATGGGCCGCTCCAGTACGACGCTGCTGCGATCCCGAGCGTGGCCGCGGCCAAGGCTCCGGACAGCCCCGTAGCCGGCAACGCGACGGTCTTCATCTTCCCGGATCTGAACACTGGCAACACCACTTACAAGGCCGTGCAGCGCAGCGCACACGTGATCAGCATCGGTCCCATGCTGCAGGGCCTACGCCGCCCAGTCAACGACCTCTCGCGCGGCGCGCTGGTCGACGACATCGTCTACACCATTGCCATCACGGCCGTTCAAGCCGCTCAGCGCGAAGCCACCAGCTCGAGCCCTTCAGCTCCGTCCTGAGCTGCGTGGCTATCGCTCACGGAGCGCTGCGGGCCTGCAACAGCGCGAGGAAGCGTTTCGCGTCGCCCACGCGCGGCATGTTGTTGAACATCACGTAGGCGTTGGCTGGCGTCAGCCGCGCGAGGCGCTCGAGCTCCTCGTCCGTGTAGACGTGGCGCGCTCCGGTGACGCCGTGGAGTCGAAGATACGCCGGGCCATCCGCTGATTGTCGGACTTCATCGACGAACGGATCGACGACGTAGCCGAGCCCGAGCTCCTGGCAGAGCGCGACCGCCAGGTCTGCCTTTGCCGTCCAGGGCGCCCCCCGCGGCTCCCACAGGTAGCGAACGCCAGCGGGGCGCTCCGGATTGGCGATGTCTCCGAAGAAGCGCCGCATGCGCGCGACGTTCTCAGCATCGGGCCGGAAGCTCGCCGGGCTCTGAAACAAGACCGCGGTAGCCTGCAGTGATCGCACGCAATCGAGGGTGCGCGCCAGCGCCGAACGCACTATCGGGCTATCCCGGAAAGCGCCGCACCCGGCACGCTCCGCGGCGTCGAGCGGTCGTCGGAGACGGCGATAGGTGGGGCTCTTGCTCTCGTGGGTAATGAGCTGCCACGCCTTGAGCGTGAACTCGAAACCCGACGGCATTGCGTCGCACCAGCGTTGCATCACCGATTCGCTCGGTGGCTCGTAGAACGTTTGTTGCACCTCCACGACCGAGAAATGGAGGGGGTACTTGGCCATAGCCATGGTGAAGCCACAGAGACCCACCTTGATCATGCCGGGACCGGGCTCAAGCTCACGCCCTCTCCGTCCACATCGACCCGGATGGTGGAGCCATTTTTGAAACGCCCTGCCAGCAGCGCCTCCGCCAGCGGATCTTGCAGATGCCGCAGCAGACTGCGCTTGACCGGGCGCGCTCCCAGCGCCGGCTCGTAACCGAGATCGACCAGCCGATCCTTGGCTGCGTCCGTCACGTCCAGGTGCAGGTCACGATCCCGCAGCAACTCCTCCACGCGCGCCAGCTGGATGTCCACCACGCGTCGTAGATGCAGCTTGGAAAGCGGCCGAAAGACCAGCACCTCGTCCAGGCGATTGAGCAGCTCGGGGCGGAAAAACTCGCGGATCTTGTCGAGCAGCACGTCACGCAGCGCATCCCGGCCATCGCTGCTCTCGAACAACCGTGCGTCCGTGTCCAAAATGCGATCGGAGCCGATGTTGCTGGTCATGATGATCACGGTGTTCGAAAAGTCAGCAGAACGACCGCGCCCGTCCGTCAGCCGCCCCTCATCGAGCACCTGGAGCAGCAGGTTGAAGACGTCCTGATGTGCCTTCTCCACCTCGTCGAACAGCAACACCGAGTAGGGCCGTCGGCGCACCGCTTCGGTCAAGAAGCCCCCTTGCTCGCTGTCCGCATAGCCAGGCGGCGCGCCAATCAGCCGCTGCGCCATGTGGCGCTCCATGAACTCGCTCATGTCGAGACGAGTGAGGGCATGCTCGTCGTCGAACAGCAGATGAGCCAGCGCCTTGGCCAGCTCGGTCTTGCCGACGCCACTCGGCCCGAGGAACAAGAACGAGCCGATCGGACGTCCCGGGTCGCGTAGGCCCACTCGGCTGCGCCGCACCGCACGCGCAATCGCCGACACGGCTGGGTCTTGACCGACGACACGCTCCGACAGGCGCTGCTCCATGCCCAGCAGCTTCTCCGCTTCACCTTCGAGCATGCGCTGGACCGGAATGCCGGTCCACAAGGCCAGCGTGC
>DASQDA010000540.1:0-9955 GCA_035634435.1 Polyangiaceae bacterium | reverse complement strand
TCGGAGTGGCTACCTGCAGGTCTCCGCGGAGCATTCGGTGTACTTCGAGGAGTCGGGCAATCCGCAAGGCAAGCCCGTGGTGTTCTTGCACGGCGGGCCAGGCGGCGGCACCAGCCCGAAGCAACGGCGCTTCTTCGACCCGAAGCGTTACCGCATCGTCCTGTTCGACCAACGCGGCTGCGGCTTGAGCAAGCCACACGCCTCACTGCTTGCGAACACCACCTGGCACCTGGTGGAGGACATCGAGAAGCTGCGTCAGCACCTCGGCATCGCGCGCTGGCAAGTGTTCGGCGGCTCGTGGGGCAGCACGCTGGCGCTTGCCTATGCCGAGAAGCATCCGGAACGCGTGACCGAGCTGGTGCTGCGCGGCATCTTCTTGCTGCGCCGCTGGGAGCTCGAATGGTTTTATCAGCGCGGCACGAACCTGTTGTTCCCGGATGCGTGGGAAAAGTACCGAGACCTGATACCGGAGCCCGAGCGCGGCGATTTCATCGGCGCCTACCACCGGCGTCTCACCAGCTCCGACCCCAACGTTCAGCGCGAAGCGGCTCGCGTGTGGAGCGTCTGGGAAGCGAGCACGAGCCACCTGCTGCCCGACGATGTATACGTACAGAGCTGCGCCGGCGACGATTTCAGCTTGGCGTTCGCTCGCATTGAATGCCACTACTTCGTGCACGCTGGCTTCATGGAACGTGAAAACCAGCTCATCGAGGACGTCGGACGCATCCGTCACATCCCGGGCGTGATCGTCCAGGGTCGTTACGACGTGGTGTGTCCGCCACAGAGCGCCTGGGATCTGAGTCGCGCTTGGCCCGAGGCTCGACTGGCGCTGGTTCCAGACGCAGGCCATTCGGCGTATGAGCCTGGCATCGTGCACGAGCTCATCAACGCCACCGATGTTTTCGCCGGCAGGTAATCAGCATGCGTCTTCAGCGAGCATTGCGTATCGTCCGGAAACTCTACGCGGCCAGAGCTCGGCGCAGCTACCTGGGCCGCACGCGTGCCCACATCGAGCTTCGGCTGCTCAACACCGAAGAGCAGTCGGCGTTTTCGAAAGCGCTGGTGAGCGGCTTTGCCGACCTACCTGCGGTGCGCTTCGTGGACGTCTACGCCGAGCTACGCCGCGTGGTCGTGACCTTCGCCGAGGACCGCTACACGCTTGCGGAGTTGCTGGCGGTCGTGGAGAACGCGGAGCGCTCGGTCGGCGTGCACGAGGCCGCCTTCAGCGACGAGCCCTGGGAGCACCCCGGCGACGACGAGACGCTCGAGCGGCTGGTGGTGGGCATGGCAGCGGATGCCATGGGCGTTGCGATGGGCTTCGGCTTGCGTTTCTCGCCACTGCCCGCCTCACGGCTGGCGGGCACGCTCGCCTCGGTGATGTCCATCGTCCAGACCTCGCCGCGTTTGCGACGTTCGCTCGACGAGCGCCTCGGGACCAATCGAGCGGACCTGGGGTTGAGCAGCGGCGCGGCCCTGGCGCAGGGTCTGGCGCAACGTCCCGGCAGCGCGCTGGTCGAGCTGGTGCAGAAGGCCGGGCAGCTGAGCGCCGTCCGCGCGCGGCGTCGTGTTTGGGAGCTCCACGAGCCGGAGCTGTTCCAGAAGCCGCGTTTTCTGGAGGCACCATCGCGGCCTACCGAGCCGCGACCCCGACCGCTGCCGCGCGGCCCTATCGAAGAGTATGCCGATCGGGCGTGGGTGGTCTCGCTCGGCGGGTTCTCGGTCAGTCTGATCACCACTCGCAGCCTGCAGCGCGCCGTCGCGGCCTTGTATGGCGGGTTGCCGAAGCCCGCGCGCCACGGCCGCGAGGGGTTCACCGCCCACCTCGAGGGACAGCTCGCTGGGCGTGGTGTGCTGGTGATCGACCGCGAAGCTTTGCGGCGCCTCGACCGCATCGACTGCCTGGTCCTGGAGGGCAGCCTGGTAGCCCGCGATCGCTTCGAGCTCAGGGGTGTCGCCTGTGACCCGGAGCTGGACGAAGCCGAGGCGCGGCGCTTGGTTCTGGCGAGCTTCGACGCGGCGCACCCGCTGGCCCGCAAGGAACACGCGGGCTACGTGCTGGAGGCGTTTGCGCCGGGTGCGCTCGCGAGCAGCCCCGAGCTGCTCGAGCAGGGCAAAGAGCTGGGTGCGCGCGGTGGGCTGGTGCTGTCGCTGTCGCGGGCTGGCCGCCTGCTGGCGCTGTGCGAGGTAGAGTGGATCCCGCAAACCGGCATCGAGGAGCTCATCGCTGCGGCCCACGAAGCTCAGATGCGGGTGGTCGTGGCCTCCAGCGATGAATCGGCGCTGCAGGGGCTCTCCGCAGACGACACCATTTCCGACAACGAAGGGCTTCTGCGCGGCGTCCGTCGCTTGCAACGCGAAGGCCGCGCCGTGTGCGTCGTCGCCAGCGTGTCGAGCCCGGGTCTCGCGGCTGCTGACTGCGGAATCGGCCTCTGGCGCGAAGGGGAGACGCCGCCCTGGGGCGGTCACCTGTTGTGTCGCGACGATCTCTCGGATGTGCGGTTCCTGATCTTTGCGACGGTGGCGGCTCGTCAGGTAGCAAAACAGAGCGTCAATGTGGCGCTGGGAGCAGCGACGCTGGGCGCCTTGGTGTCGGCGGGCGGTGTGCTGCCCAACACGGCCCGGCGCGTCATCGCGGTGGTCAACGCCGCATCGCTCGTGTCGATGGCCAATGGCGCGCGCGGCGGGCTGTCGCTGTCGAGGCGCGAGCTGCCGCCACCGCGCGACCGCACGCCCTGGCATGCTCTGGAGGCGCGCGGCACGCTCTTCAAGCTCGGCACCACGGAGCAGGGGCTCAGCCGCCGCGAAGTGGTGGCGCGTCGGCGGGACGACGAGCGTAAGCGTTCCAGCGTCGGAGAGTTCTTCGAGGCCGTCTCCGACGAGCTCTTCAATCCTCTGGCTCCGCTGCTGGCGGCA
Organism: Polyangiaceae bacterium; assembly: GCA_035634435.1. Lineage (GTDB taxonomy): Bacteria > Myxococcota_A > Polyangia > Polyangiales > Polyangiaceae > PMG-095. Next base: position 7,042 of record DASQDA010000540.1, on the reverse strand, counting down.
GGCGCGGGCTTGTCGGCGGCCGTGGGCTCGTTTGCGGATGCGGGCATGGTTGGCGGCGTGGTCGTGTTGAACGCCGTGGTTGGCGGTGTGCAGCGCTTTCGCACGGAACGCGCCATTCGCGAGCTTGGTCGTACGGCACGCCGTCGAGCGCTGGTGCGGCGCGGTGGGCAGCTTTCCACCATCGACTCGTCCGAGCTCGCGCGGGGCGATATCGTGTTGCTGGGGCCCGGCGACGTCGTACCGGCAGACTGCCGCATCATCGACGAAGAGGCGCTCGAGGTCGATTCCTCGAGCATGACGGGCGAATCGCTGCCCGTGAAAAAGACGGCGCGGGCCAGCTTCGAGGAGCAGGTGGCCGATCGCGCCTCCATGCTCTACGAAGGCACCGTGCTGGCAGCCGGACGGGCCACGGCGGTGGTCGTGGCGGTGGGCGAAGAGACGGAGGCGCGGCGCGGCGGGGTCGCGCAGAAGCGCGATGCGAGCCGTGGTGGTGTCGAGCGACGCTTGCGCTCACTCATCGATCTCACCGGGCCTATTGCCATCGGCTCCGGCATCGGCTTGATCGGCGCGGGCTTGCTCCGCGGTCGCAAGCTCGAGGATCTGGTGGGCAGCGGCGTGAGCCTCGCCGTGGCTTCCGTGCCCGAGGGCCTGCCGCTGCTTGCCACGGCGGCACAGCTTGCTGCGGCGGGCCGTCTTTCGGCACAGGGTGCGCTCGTGCGCAACGTGCGCAGCATCGAGGCGCTCGGGCGCGTGGACGTCATCTGTCTCGACAAGACGGGTACCTTGACGGAGGGTCGCATCGAGCTGGCGGTCGTGACTGATGGGCGCGACCTCTGCTCCATCGAGGCCCTCGACGAGCTCCACTTGCAGGTGTTATCGGCCGCGCTTCGCGCGAGCGAGGGCCCCGGCAGCGGTAGCGACCCCACGGATGCGGCGCTCGCGCGCAGCGCGGCGCGTTTGTCGGTGCTGCCGGACACGAGCTTGCCAGGCTGGACGCGCACCCGCGAACTGCCTTACGGCGCCGGTCGCAGCTACCATGCCGTGCTCGGCACGGACGGCCAGCAGCAGGTCATCACCCTCAAAGGCGCACCGGAAGTGCTGCTGCGTCACAGCAGGGACTGGCGCCGCGGCGGCGAGCTCGTGCCGCTCGACATGGCCACGGCCATGGCGCTGAATCAGCACGCGACCGAGCTAGGGCGCAAGGGCTACCGCCTGCTTGCGGTGGCCGAGCGTCTCGCGTCGAAGGACACCTTGCTCGACGCGAGCTCACCCTCTGAGCTGGTTTTCTTGGGGTTCGTTGGATTTCGCGACCGGGTGCGGCCGACGTCGGCGCGCGCCATTGCGGAGCTAGGCAGCACGGGCATTGGCACGGTGATGGTCACGGGCGATCACCCGAGCACCGCCGAGGCCGTCGCCGAAGAAGTGGGGCTCCTGCAAGGTCGAGAGCTGATGACGGGCAGCCAGCTCGCCGAGCTCAGCGACGAGACGCTCGATCGTCGCATCGATTCTATCGGGGTGTTTGCGCGAGTGACGCCGCCGCAAAAGGTGCGTGTGGTGCGGGCGCTGCAGCGACGCGGCCGCGTCGTCGCGATGGTGGGAGACGGAGCCAACGACGCTCCTGCGATCCGCCTGGCCAACGTGGGCATTGCGATCGGCGAACGCAGCACGGCCGCCGCGCAGGCGGCGGCAGACATCGTGCTCACCGATGAGCGCATCGAGTCGCTCGCGCACCTGGTGTGGGAGGGACGTGCCATGTGGGCTTCCGTCCGCGATGCCGTATCCCTGCTGGTGGGCGGCAATCTGGGCGAGATTGGCTTCACGCTCGGCGCCGGTCTCATCGACGGTCGGCCGCCGCTCAGTGCTCGGCAGCTCTTGCTGGTGAACTTGCTGACGGACGTCGCGCCGGCCATGGCCATTGCGTTGCGACCGCCCTCACTCGAGTCGCTGCGTCAGCTGGCGCACGAGGGACCCGAGCGCTCGCTCGGTCAGCAGTTGAATCGCGACATCGTGGCGCGCGCGGCGGTGACCACCCTCGGCGCAAGCAGCGCCTGGGCCATCAGTCGCCTGACCGCCGGACATGCTCGAGCGGGAACGGTCGGCCTCGTGGCTCTGGTCGGCACGCAGCTGGGACAGACGTTGACCTCCGGTCATTTCAGTCGCTCGGTGGTGCTCACGAGCCTCGGTTCCGCGGGGCTGCTCGCGGGGCTCGTGCAGACGCCCGGATTGAGCCATGCCTTCGGCTGTCGCCCGCTCGGACCGCTGGGTTGGGCCACCGCGATCACCGCTTCTGCAGCGGCGACCGCCGCGGGCAATTACTTTCCGGGCCTGGTCGAAGCTGGCCTGAAAAAGCTGCGCCTGGACCGACCGTTGTTCGTAGAGGATCTGGACGCTCCTCCAAAGCTCGAGGTGTGAGCGCCCGCCAGCGCCATCCTCGCGCCGAAGACGCTGGTGTCGCGAGCGGTGTTGCAGCTATGCGTGCGTGGCGTACCGGGGGCAGTCACGTTACATTTCGACAACGCGGGGCCTGGTCCTTGAGCTGGACACGCCAGACGCTTAAGAGTTGCGACCTGCCGTACTGAGGAGGCGCAGCATGAGCACAGTCGTACCAGTGGTGCACTGCTCGACGGGCCCTGTGGAGGGTCGAGCTGTGGGCATCGCGACCCAGGCCAGCGCTGCACGCTTGGAGACGGCGGCAATGGCGCTGCTGTGGCTGGGGTTTTGCGCGACCAAGGCGCTCTCTATCTGGGGCAAGAGCCCTGTGTACTCCGGGGACGGAAGGATCTGGGCGCTGATCGCGGAGGCACCGCTGTTCAGTCGCGACTTTCTGCTTCCGCGTCGGCCGATCGTGCTTCCACTGCTGTACAAGTTACCGGGGCTGTCGGATCAGACGCTCGTAGGGTTGCAGCTCGCACTCTCCCTGCTTGCCTGGGGATGGCTGGCCCACGCCCTCGCGCGGCTGTCGCGAGGTGCTTGCGCAATTTTCGTGTTCGCGGCCACGCTCGCGGTGGCGCTGACAACCCCCGTGCACGCTTGGGATCTGGTCGTTCGCGCCGAGTCCACCTCCCATTCCTTGCTGGTCCTGACCATCGCCGCTGCGATTCACTTTCTGAAGGCGACAGCGGAAAGTCCTCGCCTCGCTTACTGGTGCGCAGCTGGCACGGCCTTCTTCGGGCTCTGCGCCGCCTTCGCCCGCGACACGAATGGCTACGTCCTGCTCCTGCTGGTCGGTGCCGTCGTTGCTGGGGTGTGGGTTTCGCTGTCGAGCGCGAGCAGGGCTCGAGGGCAGCGCGGTGCCGCTCTGTGCGGAGCCGCAATCATCGCTGCGGCGCTGACGCTCGCGTCCGTTGGCTCACAGCTGCAATCGAGAGCGGCAGCTCGCTACGACTTTCCGCTGATGAACGTGATTTTTCGACGCGTGCTGCCAGACCCGATCAAGCGCGACTACTTCGTGCGCGAGCTTGGCATGCCCATGTCTCGAGCCCTGATGCAGCGCTCGCACAAGTGGGCCTCTTCGAACCGCCGGCACGCGTTCCGTGCGGCCTCGCTACAGAGCTTTCGCGATTGGCTGATGCGAGACGGGTACGCTGGTTACCAACGCTATCTGCTCGTGCACCTGGGTCTCACGATGCGTGAGGCCTACGACCAATTTCCGATGGTTCTCGGCTATGACACCGGCAAGACGGGGCGCTCGTCGCGCACGTTCCTGTCGGAGTCGGTGGATCGATGGCTCGTGCTTGGTCCCATCAGCCTGTATCCGGCCCTAACCTGTTCCGCCATTGCGCTGGTGTGTGCGGCTGGCATCGGCTTCGGCAGGCGCTGTGACAAGCTGCTGGGCCTGCTCGGGGGGTTCTTGCTCGTTGCCTCACTCTGCCAGCTCTACGTGTGCTTTCACGGCGATGCGATGGAGGTGGCGCGGCACAGCGTGGTGGTGGGCCTGCTGCTGCGCGTCGGTCTCGTCACCGCCTTTGCTTTGTTGTTGTCCGCGTTCGTGCGCGGGCTGGAGAGGCTTCGCTGGAGCCGGCGCCGGATGGTCTAGCGAGCCCCCACGAGCCTCACCCGAAACAGCGTGCCGCGTCCCACCTGACTCTCCACGTCGATGCTGCCGCCGTGTGTCGCGATGATACTGCGGCAGATCGGCAGACCCAGGCCCGTGCCCACACCGACCGGCTTGGTCGTGAAGAAGGGCTCGAAGATGCGGGCCTGCAGCGCCTGGGAGATGCCCTCCCCGGTGTCCTCGATCTCCACGACCGCATGCCCGTCGCGGCGGTACATACGGATCCAGATGCGGTCGAGCTCGGGGTTACCTTGCGGCAACGCCTGCGCTGCGTTCAGCAGCAGATTCAAGAACACCTGCTCCAGACGATGAGGATTGCCGTGCACCAGGGGGACGTCCCCATACTCGCGCACCAGGCGCGCCGATCGCGTCAAGGCGTGGCCACCGATATCGATTGCTGCCTCCATGACTCGCGTCAGCTCCACGGGTACTTGGTCGCTGTCATCGCCGCGGGCGAAGATGCGTAGGTCACGCACGATGGCGGCGACGCGCTCGGCGCCATGGCAGGCGTCGCTCAGACGGATCAGCAACTGCTCGACGGCGGGGTCCCGGTCGGCTAGCTTCGGTAGCTCGCGCTTGAGGTATTCGAGGTTCAGCAGCACGTACGCCAGGGGATTGTTGATCTCGTGGGCCACGCCGGCCGAGAGCACCCCGAGAGCCGTCAGGCGTTCTGCCTCCGCGAGGCGCGTCTGAATGGCCTTCCGCTCCGTGATGTCGCGGGCGAAGGCCAGCACCGCGTGCTCGCCCCCGATCTCGATCGGAATGGTCGACACCTCCAGCACGATCTCGTGACCATCGGCGTTCCTCGTGCGGTACTCGACCGGCTTGTCATGCTGATCACCACTCAGCAGGACGTGATGCATGCCCTCACCCGCGAGCGCCAGATCATCCGGATGTAGAAAGTCGCTGAGGAGCCGACCCTGTCCCGCTTTTGGTTCGGGCAACCCCAGCAAGCGAGCCGCCGTCGGATTCAGAAAGCGAATGCGGCCCTCGCCCACGATGGCGACGCCGTCCGGGGCGCCCTCGACCACCAGCCGAAAACGCTCTTCCGACTCCTGCAAGGCGCTCATGGCGCGCCAGCGCTCGCTGACGTCCGCAAAGAACGCCACGGCGGCACGCCGCTGATCAATCTCCACCTCGCTCAGCGTCAGCTGGATAGGAATGCGTTTGCCCGCCTTGCTCAACGCCACCGTCTCGAAGCTCGGCGGGGCACCCTTTCCACGGGCGAGCGCAGCGAGATACTCGCGCAAGCGCGCCACCTCCTCAGGCGCGACGAACACCCAGAAGCCGGCACGATCCACCTCACTCTGGGTGTAACCGAGCATCGTCCTGGGATACTCGTTCAGAAAGATCATTTGCGGCGGGTCGCTGTCGAGAAACGTGAGCGCCAGGCCGAGCTTGCCGCGGTCAGCCGCACTCCGCAGGGCGTCGAACAGGGCACCGCCACCTAGTCGTTCCAGCGTCGACGTCGACACCGACATGTGCCGTCACTATACGCGGTTTTGCGTTGCCCTCGTCGGCGATTCAGCCGGCCGCGAGATGTGGGGTCTTCGACGACACGCGCGCACGGCGCAGCGCGAGCCGCGCGGAGCGATCTACCCCACGCGGGTGAGCCACTCCGCGTGTTTCTCGTCCTTGCCCGTGACTGCGCGCAGATAGGCGCGCTGGAACAATGCTCCCAGCGTGTTCTTTCCCGCAGCGTAGCCGACACCGTCGAGCTCACGCACGGGGGTGACCTCGGCCGCCGTCCCGGTCAAGAACACCTCGTCGGCGCGAAGCAGATCTTCTCGTGTGAAGGCGCGTATCTGCACCGGCACCCGGTGGTCGGCGGCAATGGCCAGAACACAATCGCGCGTGATGCCGGGAATGATGGATGAGCTTTCGTCGTTCGTGTGCAGCACGCCGTTGCGGACGAAGAACACGTTGTGCCCGGTCGCGCTGGCCACCGTGCCGTCCTGGTTGAGCAGAATGGCGTCGTCGAAGCCGTGGTCCATCGCCTCGTGCGCAGCGAGCACGCTGTTGGCGTAGTGCCCGCTGGCCTTCGCCATGGTCGGCAACATGGTGTGATGGAAGCGACGCCAGCTGGAGATCATCACGCGAATGCCGTTACGGAGCGCGTCCTCGCCCAGAAACGTTCCGAGCTCGCGAACGGCGATGAAGACGTGTACCGGGCACTCGCGCTTGGGTTTCAAGTCGATGGGCCCGGCGCCGAAATACGCGAGCGGGCGCAGGTAGCCGTTGCGGATGCCGTTGCGCCGCGTCACCTCGATAGCTCCGCGCACGAGCGCGTCGATGTCGAAGGGCACCTTCATTCCATACAGGCGTGCGGAGACGAGCATTCGCTCCAGATGCTCGCGCAAACGGACGAGCACGGCGCCAGCGGCAGACGGATAACAGCGGATGCCCTCGAAGACGGCGGTCCCGTAGTGAAGCGCGTTGGCGTAGTAGTGAACGTTGGGCGACGTCGAATCGCGGACCTCGCCGTCCCACCAGATCCAGGGGGCAAGCTTCTGGCCACTGGGCCGCGAAGCGGTGAGCGTGTCGTCGTCCGGCATTCCGTCGAAGTTGGGCCACTCGGTAGGGATCTGGGGCATCGCCGCTCCTTGGCCGCGCGATGCGGCCGGCGCTCAGTATAAGCAATCTGAGCCCCACTTGCAGCGCCGGTCGTCGCTCCGGAGCAGAGATGTTAGAGCGGCGCATGCAGTTTTCGGGTCGCTCCGATGTCGAGCGGGAGCCGAACACCCTTGCTCGCGAGCTCGAAGCGCAGCGCCGCGCGCGGCAGCCCTTGCTCGATCTGACCGTCGGCAACCCCACGGCGGCTGGAATTCCCTACGACGCCGAGGGCATTCTGACAGCGCTCGGCAATCCGGCTTCTCTCGTTTACGAGCCGCTGGCGCTCGGCTCATTCACCGCACGCAGCGCGGTCTGCTCCGAGTGGCATCGGCGCGGTTTCGCCGTGGCACCCGAGCGCGTGCTGCTGACCGCCAG
>DASQDA010000539.1:0-1800 GCA_035634435.1 Polyangiaceae bacterium | reverse complement strand
GGCCGGAGCAGACGATGAACACGTCGACGCCCTGAGCCCGCGCTCGCCCGACCCCTTCCGCGCTGTAAGGGAGCGACGTGAGCGTCACGTTGCGATCTTGGATCTTCACGTTGGCAAGGGCAGTGAACCCTTCGCGCCAGTCACGTCCGCAGCGTTCCGACGCGGCGTCGTGGGGCTTGTGGATCACCGCAATGCCGATCGAGCCTCGCCCGACTCGGTCGTTGAGAGTGCGCTCGAACGCGAGTGCACGCGAGACAATCGCGGCTTCACGCTCGGCAGGTGAGGCGGCTACCAGGCGGCTATAGCTGAGCAGGAGCAAGACGACGGCTGTAAAAACGCGGCCAAAGCTCCAACCGGCGAAGCACGCTCGACGCTTCATTCGGAGGCGTACTCCAAGCCCAGCATCAAGTGGCTTCCCAAGGGCGCCGCGCCCGGCAGCGGGGAGTCGATGAGCTGGGTCGGCGCATGGGTGACGCCCCGAAGCGAAAGCCACAACGGCTGGGTCGCGAGCAGCGCGTACTCGACCGACGCGTTCAAGTACGCGGCTGCGGGTACCCCCTGGTCCAGGATTTGCGGCGGAACGCCAGCGCGCACCGAGTAGTCGCGCCGCGCGACGAACAGGCCGCCGAGTCCATAGGCGAGTCGCTCGTCAGCCAGGGTGCCGTCGAGCTGAAGGCCTGCGGTAACGGCGGCGTTCTGTTCCGGCACACCGATGGTCGCCACCTGAGCGTCGTTCACGGAAAGAAAGCGCAGCACACTCAGCGAAGGATGTAGTGAAACGGATTCGCTGACCTTCCATGTGGCTGCGAGCTCACCCCCGAGCAGCGTGCGCGGATGCGAGTCGTTGCGGAAGGTACGGCGCACGAGGGGAGCGAAGTCTTCCACGATGGCGTTGTCGAAGCGCGACAGGTAGACCACGGGATGAATGCTGAGGGTCGAGGTCGGTGCCAAGATGGCCGCGAGCTCGAGCGAGCTGTTGCGGGGCGAGTGAATCGCGGGGGTGCCTTCTAGCAGGATCAAGCGACTGGCTGGATCGACGAAGCGGCCGCCTGCTTCGACGTAACTCGGCTCACGAAAAGCGGTCGCGCCCGTCAAACGCAAGCCAACGCGTTCGCCGTGGTAGCCGACCGACACACGATAAGACTCCTCGAGCCGTCCGGTCACCGCGGAAACGTCGCCACGCACCGCAATGCGGGTGTCGAGGTAACTGGTCGGATTCAAACTGATTCCCGCGTAACCTCCATACCCCCCGCGCGTGTTGCCGGTCACGTTCGGATGCACGTACGGCGCCGCAACGTAGTCGAGTGTGGCCAATGCTCCGAACGAGGCGTCCATCCAGCTGGCGAGCTTGAGTGAGAAGTCACTGCCCAGCGCTGCGCGGTTGCTCTCCGTGTCAGCGTACGAAAACCCAGCATAGGCGGCGGCGTCGGTGCGAGTGTTCAACAGAGCGCTGCGAGCCCACAGCTGGTAGCTTTTCAGGACTCCGCTCGTGCCACCTTCCACCTTGAGCTGCGCGAACAACAGCTCGCGCCGCTGGGGCTGCGACTCGAGGACGAGATGATCGAGGCTGCTACGCCGTGAGACCGAGCGGCCGAGCTCGAGCGAGACGAGATCCGTGTCCGTGAGCTGCCAACCAATTTTACCAACGAAGCCTGCGCGCTGGTGAGCGACGTGGTCGGTCGTGTCGGAGTCGCGATTGAGAGCGTCATACGTGGTGTCGAACAGCCACTTGAGTCGTAGTCGCTTGCCCACGTGAACCAGGCTGCCTGACGCTGAAGCGTAGCCAGAGCCGTCGTCACC
>DASQDA010000538.1:0-9171 GCA_035634435.1 Polyangiaceae bacterium | reverse complement strand
GGCAGCGCGGCGCTCTGGGTGCGGCGCGCGCAGACGCACGCCGCTCCGCTGGCGACGTACGGCGTGGCCAGTCACCCCAAGGCAGCGGTCACCGCTGGCAGCTCGCTATCCAGCTCCGCCGCGGAGAGGGAAGCTGCCCGTACCCTGTCCGTCACCGACATCTCCGCGCTGCCCCTCGAGCAGCGCACGATCGCACTGCGCTGGAACGTGACGCCTGCCGACGCACGCGTGTGGGTGGATGACCACGCCCTCGAGAGCGGCGAGAGCTCTCTGCTCTGGCCTGCCGACGCGAAGCAACATCGGATTCGCTTCGAAGCACCCGGCCACCTACCGCTCGAGCGCCAATTCGCGGGCTCCGGTCCGCTGTCTTTCGAGATCGCGCTCGAAGAGCTGCCCCCGCCGCCAAAGCCCCCGCCGAATCGCCTGCGTTCGCGAGTGCGACCGCGTGCTGCGGGAAGTGTCCCGCCTGCTCCTGTTAACCGCCAGTGTGATGCGCCGTTCTTCGTTGATGCCAAGGGCATCAAGAGGATGCGCGCGGAATGTCTCTAACTACTCTTCCCTTCCGGCGCACCCGCTCACGCACACTCAGCGCGGTGCTCGCCGTTGCCTGCGTGTGGGCGCTCGGCGCCTCGGCCTGCTTTCCGGATCTGGAGGTGCTGCAGACGTGCGCTGACGGCCTGAAGTCAGGTGACGAAACCGACGTCGATTGCGGCGGCCTGAGCGGCTGTCCGTCGTGCGACATTGGCCAGTCGTGCGGCTCGACCGCCGATTGTGCGCAGGGCAGCTGCAACCAGCAACGCTGTTCCCTTCCCGTTGCGGTTGCACCCTGCGAAAACCGCAGTCGGGACGCCAACGAGGCCGACATCGATTGTGGGGGAGCCAGCGACTGCGCCCGCTGTGGGGATGGCGCAGCGTGCAGCGCCAACTCCGACTGCGTCTCGAGCACCTGCGTGAGCGAGCATTGCGTCTCGGTAGGGTGTGCCAACGGGCGCAAGGACCCGAGCGAGTCGGACGTCGATTGCGGAGGCCCCGACGCGTGCAACCGCTGCCCCGAGTCGGCGGCCTGCGCCGTGAGCACGGACTGCAGCTCGGGGTCGTGTGTCGAAGGCCGCTGCCGGGTGGATCCATGCACCGACAAGCGTAAGGACGCCACGGAGTCAGACGTCGATTGCGGAGGAACGAGCCAGTGCGTGCCGTGCGTGGACGGCGCCGCCTGCAGCGTACCCTCGGACTGCCGCTCTGGCAGGTGCAACGGCTCGTGCTTTGGCGACACCTGCGACAACGACCTGCGTGACAACGGCGAGACGGACGTCGACTGCGGCGGTCCGAACGAGTGCGTCCGCTGCGCCCTTGGTCTGGTCTGCGTCGAAACACCCGACTGCGCCGCCGGCGTGTGCCAGGCAAGCCGCTGCCGAGAGGTGGACCCTTGCATCAACCGCGTGCGCGATGGAACCGAGACGGACATCGACTGCGGCGGTCCCTGCAACGCGTGCCCCGATGGTGGCGCGTGTGTCATCGGCGCTGACTGTACGAGCGGACTGTGCACGGAGAAGGCATGTGCCCCGCGGCTGCCCAGCTGCACGGACGGCCGTCAAAACGGCGACGAGACGGACGTCGATTGTGGCGGCGCGTGCGCTCCGGCGCGGCGCTGCGCCGTCCGTAAGGCGTGCGCCGTGGGCGCTGACTGCGGGTCGTTCCTTTGTCGCGAGCAGCTGTGCGTCAGCGAGGAGGTGGTAGCCCCCGGCGACCGCATCGACGACATGGAAGACGGCGACCAGACCCTACCGGTGAACGGCACACGTGGCGGCACGCGCTGGTTCATCGCTTCTGACAAGCGCGCAGGCTCCCAGCTGATGGGCGGCGCGCCCGTACCCTCACCCATCCTCAACGGGCGGCCGTCGAGCAGCTACGGCATTCGCTTCGCCGGCAGCGGTTTCTCCGACTGGGGCGCAGCGCTGAGCTTCGAGCTCAAGCCGCGCGTCGCCGGCGCAGCGACCACGTTCGACGCGTCAGTCTACAAGGGCCTGGCGTTCTGGGCCAGGGCGAGCAACACGTCACACACCATCAGCATAGCGGTCATCGACGCCAACACGGACGCGGAGTTTCAGACCTGCACGCGATGCTGGGATTACCATCAGCTGACGCTCCCGCTGACGCCCGAGTGGGCGCTCTACAAGGTGCGCTTCGACGAGCTGCGCCAGGTCGGCTACGGGGTTCCGCAGCGGACCTACCTGGACGCGAAGGCCGTGTGGGCCGTGCGGTTCGCCACCCTCGCCAATCAGGTGTTCGACTTCTGGATCGACGATGTCGCCTTCTTTCGCTGAGCCCCCTGCATGGCCTATCCACGCTCGACGATCACGCCGCTTTTGCTTTCCCTGGCGCTCGCTTCGCCAACTGCAGCGCAGACCCGCCGTGAGTGTGCCACTCACTTCGAGGAGGGTCAGACCAAGCGGGCCGAGCGCGACTACATGGCAGCGAAACGCGACTTCATCGCCTGCAGCCAGCTCAGCTGTCCGAAGATCATCGTGGCTGACTGCGTGCAGTTCCTCTCCGAGCTGGACAAAGATATTCCGACCATCAGCTTCCGTGTCACAGCCCAGCAAGGCGGAGAGTTGTTCAATGTGGAAGTGGTCATCGATGATGAGCCGCTGACCCAGGAAATCGACGGCGGCACCTTCGAGGTCAACCCGGGTGTTCACGAGCTGCGGTTCTCCGCGCCGGGGTTCAGACCACGACACACTCGTGCTTCGGTCAACAGCGGCGAGCGCGGCCGGCTGATCGAGGTGGAGCTCGTGAGCGAGAAGACCGCGGAGCTCGCGTCGGAGCCCGTGCACGCCACACCACCAACGGGGCTTCACCTGCCCGTGGTATCGATCGTCGCCGCAGGTGCAGGGGTCATCGGTCTCGCGGGCTTCGGTTACTTCAGGGTGACGGGCAACCAGCGCTACGATGAGCTCCGTCGCTCGTGCGCGGGTGCCTGCAGCGACGCGGAGGTGGCGAGCGTGCGCGAGAAATACGTGCTTTCGAGCGCTTCGCTGGCCCTGGGTGGTCTAGCGTTGGCGGGCGCGGGCCTGAGCTTCTGGCTCTTGCAGCCGAGCCGTTCCCGCGACTCCGCCGCTCTGGTCCTCGAGCTGCGCCCCACGGGCGCCACGCTGTGGTCGCGGTTCTAGCGCCCTGTCCCAGAAGTAACAAGACACCACACTAGTGTCCTGAGTCCGTGACAAGTCCAAGAAATTCGCGGGATCTCGACGGGCGAGACCCCACCAATTTTCCAGGGGTTAGGCGTCGTGCGCTCATGAACGTTCCTGTTCTACTGATGTGCTGAATCTTGGATCAGCACCCTAGTGCTGCGCTCCAACGGAGGGGCTAGTCACGCTTGATGGGCGCGTGCCACAGATAAACCTCGTGCTGACTCGCCACGCCCTCGGGCTTTAGCGTCAGATGCTGGACTGGGGTTACCCCGGCCATGTCGAAGTCGTGCGAGACGACGCGGGAACCGGGCTTGAGCTTCTCGAGCTGCGGGATCAGCTTCACATTGAGCTGCGGCAACAGGTAAAGCGTGACGACACTGGCAGGCGAGAGATCCAGCGTGAAGATGTCCTTTTGCTGGATCGTGACCAGGTGCTCGACCTTGTTGTCCCGCACGTTTGCGCGCGCTTCGGCGATACGCTGAGGATCGATATCGAAGCCGAAGGCCTTGACGCCGTAGCGCTTGGCGGCTGTGACGACGATTCTGCCGTCGCCGCAGCCCAGATCATAGACGACGTCCGTCTTCTTGACCTTGGCAAGCTCCAGCATCTTGTCGACGACAGGTTGAGGTGTTGGGACGTACACGACGTCAGGTCGGCGGGTTGGCGGGTCTGCAGCTTCAGTGGCCTCGCCTTCCGTGCTGCTTTGCGCCGTGGCGGAGAACGTCGCTGGCGCTACACCGGCAGCCGGCGCAGCTGCTGCGGCAGCGCTCGTGCTCGAGTCGGTGTCGGTCGATGCCGACTCGGTCGTCTGGGCGGCAGCGGCGGGCGCCGCCTGTGAGGTCTGGGCAGGCGTGTCGCTCTGCGCCGAGCCTTTCGCGGCGCGTTCCCCGCCACAACCAACTGCAAAGGGCAGCACGGACGCAGCAATCATCAAACCAGTGGCAATCGACTTCATAGTGAGGTTCTCCTTGGCCCGGTGGGCCATTGCGGGATCAATGAGGGCGCTAAAGGGGCGACCGCTTGGGCCGCGCGCGCAGGGCAACTTCGTCCACCACCGCGCGACCGCCGTCAGGCGCAACACGGCTCGTGGTGCCTGGGGAGCTGCCGAGCCCCTCTTGCGGCGCAAGCGCTATTTGCCCGGCTACGGGTCGCCGCTTCGAGGAGAAGTACACGGGCACGCCGACGAGCAGCGGAATCAAACCCAACGCCGTCAGCTTGCCGGCGTAGTCGACGGCCGAGTACAGCATATAGGCGCAGGTGGCGCAGAAGATGAGCGGAGTGATCGGGTAGAGCGGCACGCGAAAGGGGCGTTCCAGCTGCGGGTCTTTGCGTCGCAGCAGGAACAGCGAGATACCCGTGAGCAAAAAGAACGACCAGAACACCGGCGCGGTGCAACGGAGCAGCGTGTCGAAGCCGCCGTGGCCCGACCAGGTCGCAGGAGCGAAGCCCAGTTGCACCAGAACGCCGTCGATGCCCGAACGGCCCGTCCTGGTGCCAACGATGCCGATCATCACCAAGGTGATCGCGAGCTGCACGACCAGCGACCAGGCCGGCGAGCGCAGACGCGGATGCCAGCGACCGAGCCGCGAAAGGGCACTGTAGTCGGCACCGAGGCTCGCGTACACACGTGCTCCCGTGAAGATGAGCGCGTTCACCGCGCTGAGCGCCGACACCATTACCCGCACGGAAATTGCGACCCCGCCGGCGTTGCCAAAGACGTTCTGGAATACGTCACGTGCGATGGCTTGCGACGTCTGGGCGCCTTCGAAGCCCAGAGCAGCCAGAAAGGACGCGTTCATCAACACGTACACGAGGGTGATCGCGGCCGTGCCTATGACGAGCGCTCGCGGAAGATTGCGACGCCGATCGCGAACCTCGGCCGCGACGAACGCCGCGTCGTTCCAACCTCCGAAGGTGTAGAGCACCAGGATCATCGCCAGGCCGAACGAGCCTTCTCGCTCCACCTTCTGGCCGAGCGTGGCGGGTAGCGCTTCGGTGCGAGTCAACGCCACCGTCATGCCGACCACGATGACGGCGGCGATGCCCAGCAGCTTGGACCAGCTCAAGAAGTTCTGAGCGCTCTTGCCGAGCGCGACACTCGCCAGGTTCAAAGCGGTAAGCACCAGGACAGGCGCGGCGGCGAGCAGCGCGCCGTAGCCAGGATCGATGCCGGTCAGCGCCACGCCGTAGTCCGAGAACACGTAGGCCATCATGCCGATGCTTCCGGTCAGGATGACGGCGAGCTGGGCCCAACCGAAGAGGAAACCAACGAAGGGCGAGAAGCCTCGCGACAGGTACACGTAGTCACCGCCCGAGCGCGGATAGGTGCTCGCGAGCTCGGCGTAGCAGGCCGCGCCCATCAACGAGACTGCGCCACCGAGCACCCATACGCTCAGCGCAGCGAGCGGCGAGGAGACGTTCGAGAACACCAGCGGTGCGGTCTCGTAGATGCCAGCGCCGATCACGATCCCGACGATGATACTGACCGCGTCCCACAGCCCGAGGCGCTCTGTAGACGCTGCGCTCGCAGAATCTGCCGCAGCGGCGCCGTCCATCATTCCCGTCCCACGTTGACCGTGCGTCCCTTTTCCACGGGCCCCGCGGCTGCATGCGCCGTGCCGCTGCCGAGGCAAGCGTCGCCGTCGGCCGGCACGTCGCCACCTTCGTCGGATTGCTAGCGTTAGCGGGATATGCCCTAGGTCCGTGCGCACCGAGCGCGACCTTCATGCCTCAGCAGACCAGGATGCTACAGCTCACCTCCTCGTCGCGGCGCCGCCCCTCCGTGCGCGCCAGCAGCGAGCATCCGTCCGCGCTCCGCCGTTTCATTGCCGGCTCGAGGGTCAAGGAACCCGGCCAGATGTTTCCGGAGCGCCTCGGGAGTGACAACGCGATACTGCGCACGCGTCGCGCGACCTCCAACGTGAATCGAGACTGCGTGCGGCGGTAGAGCGGCAAACAGGTCCTCATCCGTCGTGTCGTCCCCGGCGGCTAGCACCGCTGCTAGGTCTCCCGGACCGAGGACGCGTGCAATCGCCAGTCCCTTGTGCACTCCACGCTGCCGCACTTCCAGCACCTTCGTACCTTCGAGCAGCTCGAAGCTGGATCGATCCGCGACCGTCGCCAAGCGCGCGCGTGCTTCCGCGAGCCTTTGCTGCGCAAGGCGGGGCTCCACCGAGCGGTAGTGCCACGCAAACGATGCCGTCTTCAGCTCGATGAAACTATTCGGGGTGCGACGCGTCACGTCCTGGAGCAGCTCCGCAACCGGGCTCTTCCACTCGCCACCCAGCTCCGATACGGCGAGCCACTCATCACCCGGACATGAACGCCACCAGTAACCATGCTCCGCGTGCAGACCGAGCGGTAAGGAGCCGAACCAGTGGTCGAGCACCTCGCGCGGACGGCCGCTGACGAGGTGCACGCGTGTTCCGGGTCGCTCGGCCAGTCGCAACAGCAGCGCGATGAGCGCCGCGTCGGGCGCGGCCTCCGGCGGCGACGCCGCAATGGGTACCAACGTACCGTCGTAGTCGAGGAAGAGCTCGAGGCGGCTCGCAGCCCGCAGTTGCGGGAGTCGATGCTCGAGCTCCTCGTCCGCGATGGCAGCAAGATTCGCGCTGGGTGCGGCCACTGTCCTCATGGGGCGTCAGGAGCGTGTTGCGTCATTTCCGAGGCGGCGGACCAGATCCACGAGACAGATGGTGCGGCGAGGTCGTTCACCGCTGGAAGCGGGGGCGTCGCGCTGCTCACTGCCATCACACGGGAGCTCCGCCCACCACAGCTCGGCATTCGTTTCGCTCCACCCGGTCGCGTCACGGCAAAGCTCGAGCTCGTCCCGCAGAGCACGGGCGCTCTGCGGTCGGTGTTTGGGATCCTTCGCTAGACAAGCAAGAACCAACCTCTCCAGGTCCGCGGGCACGGCATGGCGCTCCGAAGGGGGCGTGGGAGGGGTGTGCAGGTGGTGGCCGCAAACCTCGACGACGCTCTGCCCGCCGAAAGGTGCCGTGCCCGTGAGTAGATAATAGGCGACGCAGCCCAGACCGTAGACGTCGGCGCGTGCGTCAATCTTGTCAGGGCTGAGTATCGACTCAGGCGCCATGTACAGGGGCGTTCCGACGATGGCGTTCACGTTGCTGCGCGTCAGGTTGGCACCCGCCCTGATCTCCCGAACCAGGCCGAAATCGAGCACCTTCACGACGTCAGGCATGTCCCCTTGGCGGCACAGGTAGATGTTGGCAGGCTTGATGTCGCGATGGATGAGCCCCAGGCCGTGGGCCTCGTTGAGCGCACCACATACCTGCCGTAGCAGGTGAATGACCCGAGCCGCAGGCTGCGGACCGCCGCGTTCGACGAGCTGCTCGAGCGACATGCCCTTTAGCAGTTCCATGGCGTAGTAGAAGACGCCGTCCGGTGTGCGCCCATAATCATAAATCGAAATCGTGTTGGGGTGGGTCAATCGCGCCGTGAGCTGCACCTCCTTTTCGAACCGGCGCAGTTGCTCCTCCGAGCCACCGCTGGAGAGCAGCTTCACGGCCGTCGGGCGCCGGAGCATGGCATGATGTGCGCGGTAGATTTCGCCCATGCCGCCTTCGCCAATCTTTTCCTCGAGCGTGTATTGCCCTAGCTGGCGTGCCTCGAGGGCCTTCTCGTGCAGATCGTAGATGACCTTGGACGCTACGGTGGAGACCGCGGTCCCAGCCGTCGCCCATAATATCGCCTCCAGAATCTCGCGCGCACGCAGACCCGTCTGCACCAGAGCCAGAGGCATGGGGAGCGTGGCTCGCGAGAGGACGAAGCCCAGGAAGGTAGCGCCGGTCAGCAGCAGCGTTCGACGTGGCACGCTGGGCACGATCATCGCGCGGGTGATGCTGACGTGAACGACTGCCAGCATGCCCGTATAAAAGCCGTACGGCTGCGCCGAGTAGTGGCCCATCGCGGTAAACGCCAAGCCAATGCCGAGCGTCGCTACGATGTCCACGACCTGCAAGGCCGCCGGGGAGAAGTTGTGGCGCCGGCGGAGGGCCTGCCAGAGCGCGAGCGCAATTAGCGTCCCCACCGCGTGACTCACGCGCCCTACCGGCGACATACGGGTCATGTCGCGCAGCAAGTCGGCTACCGACCCCACGACCAGGAACATGGAGGAGATCAGAAACGTGGTCTTCCCGAACAGGGCGAGACGGTCCTGAACAAAGCGGAGATCCTGGTCCGAGTCGGCGGGCAGGCTGCCGAGCCGCACGAGCGATGGGCGCGTCCGCCTGGACAGCGGCGGGCGGTCCGGCCACTCAGTGTCGGCGTATGGCGCGCGGAGAGTCACGGCTGGTCGACCCTTACGCCCAGAGCCTTGGGTCGGCAAAGGGCGAGCACAAGCGCAGAGGGGGGATCGGCGCGCGTTTTTGTCGCGTTGTAGCGTTTTTTGACAGCCGCTGAGCCCCAGGCGCGCGAGCGAGCATCCCCACACGTTCGTCGCGGCCGGCACGGAGTTTGCTGTACATCCGCTCAGGTCTGCCCGGGCTGGGCGGCCGAATCGAGAAAGACCATGGACAAAGAAAACCCGAAGAAGGCGCCCCCCGAGACCGGCAACTTGCAGAAGGATCCCGACGACTGGGTGACCGGCGACGAGCCGATGACGGCGGCGCAAGCCTCTTATCTAAAGACTCTATCGGAAGAGGCCAAAGAGCCCTTCGAGGCGAACCTCACGAAGGCGGACGCTTCGAAGCGCATCGATGCGCTGCAACAGCAAACAGGCCGCGGCGCGACCTCCGCCCGCACCCGCCAGAATGGAGACGTAGAAGAGGACGCAACCGACGAAGACGAAGACGAAGACGAAGACGAGGACGAGGACGAAGACGAAGACGAAGACGAGGACGAGGACGACGAGAAGGCGCCTTAGTCGCTCACGCTCGACGGCTCCGCGCTGCGGCGGAGCAACAAGCTCACGCCGGAAGCGCTGAGCCGCGTTCGCAGTCTGCAGCGCGCTCGAGGAGCA
>DASQDA010000537.1:0-3740 GCA_035634435.1 Polyangiaceae bacterium | reverse complement strand
GCGAGCCAGCTCAGCGAGCCCGAACAGTGGAGACGACTCAATGACGTTCAGCTCAAGGCGCTTAGTGTTGGCCGGCCGCTTCCCGCAGCTCGCATCCATGCTGTGCGCGGGCTGGTTGCTCGCGGGCTGCAGTGAGGATCCCAAAGCGTCGAATCCAACCAACGGCGGTGCCGGTGGCGGTGTGATTCCCGGAGGTGCCGGCATGGGTTCCCCAAGCGGCGGCAACGGCGGCGGCGTCAACGGTCCGGGCGCCGCCGGCTCCGGCGGCACTGCGCCTCCAACGAGCGGCGGCATGGGCTCCGGAGGCGTGCCGGCAAGCGGCGGAACCGACAGCGGCGCAGGTGCTCCGGCGCAAGGCGGAACCGGCGGCGGCAGTGTCGACCCCCTTGCAGGCAGTGGTGGCGGCTCGGGTGGTGGCGAGGTGAGCAGCGGCGAAGTGCCTGTCATCCCGTTCAACGACGGCCAGCTGAAGGTCGAGATCTGCGCGCCGCACATCGTGCGCGTCGCTTACGCGAAGGCGGCGGGCTTCTTCACGCGCAGCAGCCTGGTGACGGCGCCCAAGGTGTGTCCCGGCGCCGCGTGGACGCAGACCACCGCCGGCGACGAAACGACGATTGCCACCTCGCGCTTGCAGGTGCGCGTGAATACGAAGTCGGGCGCCGTGGCGTTCGCGGACTCGGCCGGCAAGGCCATCTTGAGTGAGAAGGCGGGGGGACGCGTGCTGACGCCCGCGATGGTGCAAGGCGAGCAGACCTTCAACGTGCGTCAGGAGTGGGAGCCCAACGCCGACGAGGCGCTCTACGGCCTGGGCCAGCACCAAGACAACATCCTCGACGTGAAGGGGCACGACATCGAGCTGAAGCAGTACAACGCCCAGATCGCCATCCCCTTCCTCGCCTCGAGCCGCGGCTACGGCATTCTCTGGGACAACACGTCGTACTCGAAGTTCGGCGATCTGCGGCCCTTCGAACCGCTGCCGGGAACGACGGGTTTGTACGTCGGTGCCGCCGATCCGGGCGCGGTAGCACCGGGCGCTGGCAGCGTGAGCTGGACGGGCACCGTGCCGATCACGGCGACCGGCGACTACCAGTTTCAGACGTTCTCTTCGGGCGACGTCAAGCTGTGGGTGAACGACCAGCTCGTCATCGACCACTGGCGCCAGGGCTGGCTCACGGCAACCGACGCTGCGCGTGTACGCCTCACTGCCGGGCAGCCCGCTTCGATTCGTCTGCAGTGGACGAGCGACATCGCCGTCAACGCCATCCGCCTCCTCTGGAAGACGCCGGCGCCCACGAGCACGACCTCGCTGTGGTCGGAAGTGGGCGATGGCTCCGACTACTACTTCGTCTACGGCCCTGAGCTCGACACCGTGATCGCGGGGTATCGACAGCTCACGGGCCGCGCGCCCATGCTCCCGCGTTCGGCGTTCGGTCTGTGGCAGAGCCGCGAGCGTTACCAGTCGGCGCAACAAGTCGAAGATACCCTCGCGGGCTTCCGCTCTCGCAACATCCCGATCGATAACATCGTTCAGGATTGGCAGTACTGGGTGCCTACGGGTTGGGGCTCGCACCAGTTCGACCCCGCGCGTTTCCCCGATCCCGCGGCGTGGATCAAGCGCATCCACGACGTTCACAAGGCCAAGTTGATGATCTCGGTGTGGCCCAAGTTCTACACTGGCACCGCGAACTACGAGGCGCTCCGTGCGGCGGGCTTCTTGTACCAGCTGAACATCACGGAGCAGCGCAAAGACTTCGTCGGTTACACCTTCACCTACTACGACGCGTTCAACCCTGCGGCCCGCAAGATGTACTGGGACCAGATGAACCGCGAGCTCTTCAGCAAGGGCGTCGACGCCTGGTGGATGGACGCGACGGAGCCCGACATCGTCGAAGGTCCCTTCCTCAGCCCGACGGCGCAGCTCGAGGCGTTCCGTACGCACATGCACCCCACGGCCCTCGGAGCCGGCTCGCGCGTGCTCAACGCTTATTCACTGGTGAACAGCCAGGCCGTCTACGAAGGTCAGCGGGCGACCGCGCCCGACCAACGCGTGTTCATCCTCACGCGCAACGGCTTTGCAGGACAGCAGCGCTACGGCGCCGTCAGCTGGTCGGGCGACGTGACCTCCACCTGGACGGCGCTCAAGCAGCAGATCCCGGCGGGCCTCAGCTTCTCGATCTCGGGTTTGCCGTACTGGACGGTCGACAGCGGCGGCTTCGCAGTGCCTCCGCGGTTCGCGGCGGCCACGCCCACTGCAGCAAACCTGGAGGAATGGCGCGAGCTGAACACACGCTGGTTCCAGTACGCGACCTTCTTGCCGCTGCTGCGCGTGCACGGTCAGGCGCCCGTTCGTGAGATGTGGGCGTTCGGTGGGGACACCAGCCCCACCTACCTGGCGCAGCTGAAGTTCAACCGGCTGCGTTACCGGCTGCTGCCATATCTCTATTCGCTCGCGGGCAAGATCACCCACGAGGGTGGCACCATGTTGCGCCCGCTGGTGATGGACTTCGCGGCGGACGCGCGCGCTCTCCAGGTCAAAGATCAATTCCTGTGTGGCCCCGCGCTGATGGTGACCCCGGTCACCACCTACCAGGAGCGCATGCGTTCCGTCTACTTGCCGGCGGGCAGCAGCTGGTTCGACTTCTGGACGGGCAGCGCCGCTGCAGCCGGCGCAGTGCAGGTGGCGGCTCCCTACGACGCCATCCCGGTGCATGTCCGCGGCGGTTCCATCGTGCCCATGGGCCCCGAGCTCGCCTATACCAGCGAGAAGCCCGCCGACCCCATCACCCTGTGGGTATATGGCGGTGCCAATGGCAGCTTCAGCCTCTACGAGGACGACGGTAGCACCTATGGCTACGAGAAGGGCGCCTTCAGCCGTATCCCGCTCAGCTGGAACGATGCCGCGCGCACGCTCACCATCGGCAAACGTGAGGGCACCTTCCCCGGCATTCTCGCCATGCGGACCTTCCAGGTGGTGCTGGTCACGGCCGGCAAGGCGGTCCCGTTCTCCTTCACGCCCACCGCTGACAAGACGGTGGCGTACACCGGGGAGGAAGTGGCCGTACCGATCCCATGAGAGCGCAGTCGAATGCCATGGCAGCCAAGTCGCAGCCATGGCAGCCAACTCGGGCATGACCTCTGAAAGCGGTGTGCGCTTCGAGCTGCGGCTCGAGACAGCGGCGGACGGCGGCGCTCGTTACGCCGTCGAGCTGACGCTGGCGGCAGCGACGCTCAGTGGACAAGCCCAAATACTGCCTGCCGGGGACGTGCTCTTCCACTGGAGCGGCGAGGAGTCGCCGCCTACCTGGTGCATCAGCATCGTACGCGCGCAGCTCCGTACGCTGTGGCGCGACCAGGGTTCCCGCGGCGCCTTCCCCCGCCGCTTGACGCGCTGGCGGCCGGTGCCCGAGAAGCCGAACGGCTAGTGGCCTGGCTGCGTGAACCGCCAAGGCCAAGCCGTGAAGCTCGAGAGCGAGGCAGCAAGCGCCCGTTACCGGCGGGCGCGCCGTCGCACCAGCGCTGCGCCGAGTGCCAGCAGACCGGCGACCAGGCCGCCGCTGCGCCCCGCAGTACTGTCCAGCACGCTCACGGAGCAAGACGCCTCCGCAGGGCTCGCCGGCATCGAGGGCGTGGTCATGCCGCCCGCCGCCGCCGGCGGATTGCTGCCAGCGCCGCTCTGGCTCGCTGCGCCGCCCGCGCTCGAGCCGCCTGTGCCACCCGCGCCACCGGCAGGCTCGCCCGTG
>DASQDA010000536.1:0-2851 GCA_035634435.1 Polyangiaceae bacterium | reverse complement strand
AGTCGCCGCCCCCCGTTAGCACTCCGATCCGCACGGCCCACAGCGTAAGCGCGGTGGCGGCGTTCCTACAATCCGGCGCCCGTGCCCTCTCGCCTCGCAGCGTGCGCCGTCTGCGCCGCGGTGCTCCTCGCGGCCTGCGGGGAGGATCCCGCGCGTGGACTCGACGGTGAGCTCCTCTAACGAGCTCTCGAGCGGGCCGCGCCAGCCGTCCCGGAACCCCACGATCGAGTGCCCATGGTGGTCGATGCCCTTTCGCACGATCGCGCGGATGACCGCGTTCAGCCCCGGGCAGTCGCCTCCTCCCGTGAGCACACCTACGCGCACGCCCGCAAGATAGCGCCGGCTCGCGTCAGAATCGGCGCCGTGGCCGCCGCCTCACACGAACGCCATCCGGCGCGCGGCTATGCGCTCGTCATCGTCGGTGCCACGATGTTCGCGGCCAACGGCAGCATGGCTCGCTACCTGCTGGAGGACGGCGTCGACGCGGTGCGCCTCTCGCAACTGCGCTCCGCGGGGTCGTGGCTGATGCTGCTGATTGCCGTCGGCGTCACCCGCCCGGCGCTGCTGCGAGTGCGCCGCCGCGAGCTGCCGGCGCTGGCGCTGCTCGGCGTGGTCGGACTGGCTGGGGTGCACGCGACCTACTTCCTGGCCATCGACCGCCTCGAGATCGGCGTGGCGGTCACGATCCAGTACCTGGCGCCGCTGTTGCTCTTGGTCTGGCTGCGCGTGGCGCACGGTCGCCGGCTGGCGCGCGGCCTCTGGGGCGCGGTGGCGCTGTCGGCGGTGGGCTGCTTCCTGGTCGTGGGCGCCTATGACCCCGGCGCGCTCGACGCCCTCGGGGTGGCCGCAGCCTTTGGCGCCGCCGTGACGTTCGTCGTCTACATGGTGGGATCGGAGCGGGCCGGGCACACCCACGCGCCCGCCACGACGCTGATCTGGGGCTTCGGCTTCGCCACGCTGCTGTGGGCGCTCGTCGCGCCTTGGTGGTCGTTCCCGTTCGACGAGCTCGGCTCGGGGGACAACCTGCTGCTTGCGCTCGGGGTGATCGTGGTCGGCACGCTGCTGCCATTCGTGTGCATGGTGGCCGCGCTGCGGCACATACCGGCCTCGCGGGCGGCGGTGGTCGCCACGCTCGAGCCGGTCCTTGCCGCGCTGTTCGCGTGGCTCGTGCACGACGAGGACCTCGCGGGCGTGCAGCTGCTTGGCGGGCTGGCGGTGCTGCTGGCAGTGGCCTGGGTGCAGTCGCACCGGCCAGACCTGGAGGCCGAGGCGGCCCCTCCGCTCAGGTTTCGGCCGGGTTAAGCGAGATGAGCATTCCGTTGCGGATTGCGCCACATGGCGCAATCTGACTAGGATGCCCCGCAAGTAGGACCAATTCCTTTAGGAGGGACATATTTTGCATGCACGTTGGCTGACAGTGCTCAGCTGCTTCCTCGCCGTGTGCGCCCTGGGTGTCACAGCCTGCGGCGACGACGAGGAATCAGGCGGAGGCGGAAGCAGCAGCAGCGGTTCGACTGTTTCCGGCACCAATCTCACCATCTATTCGAGCCTGCCCCTGCAAGGCACCTCGAAGGAGCAGTCAGAGGCCGTCATCAACGGCGAGAAGCTGGCGCTCAAGAACGTGAACAACAAGGTCGGCAAGTACACGCTCAAGTACGTGTCGCTTGACGACTCCACGGCTCAGAACCCCGGCACGGCGGACGAGGGCCAGACGGCCCAGAACGCACGCAAGGCGGTTCAGGACAAGTCGACGATCTTCTACCTCGGAGAGTTCAACTCCGGTGGTACGAAGGTGTCGCTGCCGATCCTGAACAAGGCCGGCATTCCGCAGATCAGCCCGTCGAACACCTACGTCGGCCTGACCACGGACAAGCCCGGCTCGGAGCCCGGTGAGCCGCAGAAGTACTACCCGGGTGGCAAGCGCACATACGCCCGCGTGGTGCCGATTGACGACGTGCAGGGTGCCGCTCTGGTCGCGACGATGAAGGAGGACGGCTGTGCAAGCGTCCACATCTTCAACGACAAGACGACCTACGGCGCAGGCCTGGCTCGCAACATCGAGCTGGCGGCCAAGGAGCAGGGCGTGAAGGTGGAGGGCAACGACGGGACGGATAAGAACGCCCCGAACTACCGCTCGCTCGCTTCGAAGGTCAAGGCCGACTGCTTCGTAGGCAGCGGCGTGACTGGCGAGAACTACGTCCAGGTGTTCAAGGACGTGGCGGCTGCCGCTCCGGACGCGAAGCTCTACGGCCCCGACGGTGTGGCCGAGGAGGCGTTCACCAACCCCAAGAAGGGCGGCCTGCCGGCCGACGTTGGCGCTCGCACCAAGGTCACCGTGGCCACGCTCGGACTCGAGGAGTTCAAGCGCCGCAAGAACGCAGTGGCCGAGAAGTTCTTCGCGGACTTCGAGGCTGAGTACAACGACTCAACGCCCGACCCGTACGCGATTTACGGGTACGAGACGATGAGTCTGGCGCTCGACACCCTCAAGGCCGCTGGCGACAAGGCCAACGACCGCGAGGCGGTGCGCAAGCAGCTGATCGAGAACACGAAGGGCCGGGACAGCGTTCTCGGCACCTACGACATCGATGAGAACGGCGACACGACCATCACCGATTACGGCCTGTACGTGATCAAGGACGGTCAGCCGACGTTCGAGAAGGTCATCAAGGCGCAGGGCTAAGCCACGCGCTTCGACCGTCACGAGGGGGGATGGGCCATCGGCCCGTCCCCCCTTTGTGCATAGGATGCGAATTCGAGCGTGGAAGCTGCATCTGTAACGGCTGAGGGGCCGACGCCGCGGCGTAGCGATCAGGTACGCGAGTTCATCTCGACGTACGGGCTGATCCTG
>DASQDA010000535.1:0-1821 GCA_035634435.1 Polyangiaceae bacterium | reverse complement strand
CGCCGGCGGACATTGCGGCTCGATACAGCACGCTTCCAAGCTCACGCACGTTACCCGGCCAGGCGTAGCTGACGAGCTTGGCGAGAGCGGCGCTCGTGAGCTCCTTGTCGCCGACCTCGCCGCGGATGCGGCGCAGCAGCGAGCGCCCGAGCTCGGGGATGTCACTGCGCCGTTGACGCAGCGGCGGCACGTGGACCACGACGGTGGAGAGTCGATGATACAGATCACTGCGGAAGCGGCCCTCGGCCACGCGACGGTCGAGATCGGCCCAGCTGGCCGACACGATGCGCACGTCCACGTGGATCGTGCTGGTGGCCCCCAGAGGCCGCACGTGCCCGTCCTCGACGACGCGCAACAACTTCACTTGCACGGCCAGGGGCAGGTCGGCAATCTCGTCGAGAAATAGCGTGCCGCCTTGCGCTTGCTCGAACGCACCTGGTCGACTCTGCACGGCGCCCGTGAACGCGCCGCGGCGATGGCCAAAGAGCTCCGAGTCGGCCAGCGTCTCCGGTAGCGCGCCGACGTTGAGCGGCACGTACGTCCCCGCGCGGCGGCTGAGCTGATGCAGCGAGCGCGCAAGCACGTCCTTGCCCGTCCCCGATTCACCCTGCAGCAGGACCGGTGCGCGCGTGCGACAATGTCGTCGCACTTCGGCGATGACCCGCTGCATGCCTTGAGAGCTGCCAATGATGCCCGCGATTGGATCGGCGTGCGGCAGCGCGTCGGGCACCGACGAACGCAACACCACACTCGAGCGGCCGATCACCAGCACGCTCGTGTCGCCGGTCGCCGCCGCGCGGCGAACCCGCATCGCACCGACGTACAGGCCGTTCTTGGAGGCAAGATCTTCGATTTCGACGCGGTCAGCCTCCACCTTCAAGGAACAGTGCCGGTGACTGACCGTCGGATCTGCCACCCGCACGTCGGCCTCCTTGCCGCTTCCAAGCACCACCCGATCTCCGGGCCGGAGCAGCATGCAGCTGCCGCCGTCAGGTGAGCCAATCTCCAACAACCACGGCCCCAGCGCAGCGGCGTGCTGCATCTCCACCGTGTCCGTGCTCGCGTTGCCCGATTCGATCAGCACCCTGCCTTGCATGAAACCCATGTCGGTTGCAGCGCAGCTCAGGTTTCCTGGTTTTCCACGCTGCCGCGGGATGCTAACACCCGGGCCATGAAACGGTTCTGCCTCCTCTCGGCCTGCGTGGTCATCGCGTCGCCGGCACTCGCTGCTGCTCAAACCGGCACGGACCCTGCTGCTCACACCGGCACGAACGCGAAGGCAGCCACGCACCTGGAGGACGACGAGCAAGCGCTACCCGAGCTGCTGCCGCCCGCGAAAGACACACTGGGAGGTCATTTCCTGCTCGGAGTGGGCGCCATCGGCGTTCTTCCCTTCGGCCAGCTCGATGATCGGCGCGATTTCAGCGACGTCGCTGGCCCGGGCTTGGGGCTGAGCGCGGATGCTGGATTCGGGGTCAGCCGCTCCGCGTCTGTCGGGCTCTGGTTTCAATACACCGCGTTTGGCGAAGCCGACGATTGTAACAACTGCGACGCTAGCTCGTTGGGGTTCGGGCCGTACGTCCGCTATCACCTCGTTCAGGGTGTGCGCTTCGATCCATGGCTAGCGCTTGGCGCGGGACTTCGCCGGCTGGAAGCCAAGGGCCCCGAGGGCACCACGAGCTACACGGGCATCGATTGGTTGAAATTGCAGATCGGAGGCGACTGGTACGCCCTGAGTCAGGTGGGCTTCGGTCCCTTCCTGGAGCTCGATCTCGGAAGCTTCCTCGATCGGCCGGCGGACACCAAGCTACGCGTGCACGC
>DASQDA010000534.1:0-1746 GCA_035634435.1 Polyangiaceae bacterium | reverse complement strand
CCCGCGGCGCTCGGGGGCTGCGCTCCGCCGCCTGGGGACGCGGTGGACGGTGCGCTCCTAGCACTCGCTGCCGGTGCACGTGCTGGCTCCGCAGGGCGTTTCGAGGCGCGCAGCCAAAGCGCGCCCGCAATCACCCCGGTGAGCAGCAGGAGCGCGAGCGCAAGCGGGAGCAGGCCGCGTTTGGGGAGACGCGGGGCGGGTGGCCGCGAGGCATCGCGCGAGGATTTCTGGCTCAAGCTCGCTCAGCTTTGGCACGTCCGATGCCCACGCGTAAAGCTCCTGCCGTGCCGCTCGTCCCCTTCCCCGCGCCGCTTCATTGCTCGCACCGCCCGGCGTGCCCTGGCTGCCCGCGCTTTGGCCAGGGCGGGCTCGCTCCTGGCGCCACGGCCACGCTGCAGGAGCTGGCGCGGAAAAACGGCCTCGCCGAGCCGGAGGTCATCGAGGGCGCCCGGGTTCATTTCCGCCACCGCGCGCGCCTGTCAATCCGCGGCCGCGCTCACAACCCAAAGCTCGGCATCTTCCAGGAGGGAACCCATCAGCTGGTTCATATTCCGGACTGCCAGATCCATCACCCCACGATCAACGAAGTGGCTCGCTCGGTGCGGCGCGCGATGGTGGCTCACGCTGTCGCGCCGTACTCGGACGCGGCGCACGCGGGCACAGCGCGCGCTTTGCAGGTCGTGGTGGATCGAGCGAGCGGGCGCGCCCAGGTGGTGCTGATCACGAACACGACCTCGCCAGCGGGCCTGGAGCCGTTCTTCGCGACCTTGCAACACGAGCTCGAGCCTCGCCTCCACAGCTTGTGGTGGAACGGCAATCCGGAGCGTACGAACGCACTGCTTGGAGCTCGCTTCGAGCGGCTGAGCGGCCCCGAGACGCTGGTCGACGAGAGCAACGGCGTGCGTGTTCACTATCCCCCCGGAGCCTTCGGTCAGAGCAACCTGCCGCTGGCCAGCCTGCTGGCGAGCCGCATCGGCGCGTTCGTTCCCGAGCAGACAAGGGTGCTGGAGCTCTACGCCGGGGTCGGCGCCATCGGTCTCCCCCTGGCGGCGCGCTGTTCGCAGCTGGCCATGAACGAGCTCAACGAACACGGCCTCGCGGGCCTGCACCGAGGTATCGCCGAGCTCCCGCCCGACCTCGCCGAGCGGATCGCGGTTCATCCTGGCGCCGCGGGCGATGCAGCCTCCCGCGTCGCGGAGGCCGATATCGTCATCGTGGATCCACCGCGCAAGGGTCTGGACCGCGCGCTCTTGCAAGCGCTGCTCGATCGCCCACCCCAGCGCTTGCTCTACGCGAGCTGTGGGCTACCCGCGTTGCTGAGCGAGAGCGACGAGCTCGTCGGGTCGGGCGCCTTCAAGCTGACGCACCTGGAAGCCTATGCCTTGTTTCCGTTCACCGAGCATGTGGAGACGCTCGCGGTGTTCGAACGCGCGGATTCGCTGCCTTCCTAGCGCGCTCGTGCCTTCAAGGCTGTTTTCACTCGAACGAGCAAACGTACTCGGCGATGCCGCTCTGCACGCTGATGTCGAAGCCCGACTTCTCCGGCACTCGAAAGCAAGAGCCGCTCGCCTGGTGGGCCCACTCAGCCGTCCCGTCGAGTCGAACGCGGCACTCGCCGGCGATGATGTCCATCCGCTCGGCGACGTCGGTACCGAAGTGGTACTCCCCCGGGTAGTTCAGGCAGAGGGTCTTCTTGGAGCCGTCTTCGAACAAAACGGTGTGCGACACCACGCGTCCATCGAAGTA
>DASQDA010000533.1:0-1650 GCA_035634435.1 Polyangiaceae bacterium | reverse complement strand
GCGATGTCGACACGAGCGGCCTCGAAGTGCGCAAGGGCAGCAAGACCTTCCGCTGGCATGGCTCCTACGTCAAAGACATGAACGAGGCCCAGACGGTCGAAGTCGATCTCAACGTCCTGGCCGAGCGCGCGCCGAAGGTGCCGGAGGGGTTCCTCGACAGCCGCTACGTCTTCCTCGCCAACACGCACCCGGCCCTCCAGCAGCAGATGGCGCAGTCGCTGCGGCACGCGAAGCTGATCGTGGCCGACACCATGAATCTGTGGATCCAGACTACGCGCGACGAGCTGCTCAAGCTGCTGAGCATGATC
This sequence comes from Polyangiaceae bacterium, assembly GCA_035634435.1. Lineage (GTDB taxonomy): Bacteria > Myxococcota_A > Polyangia > Polyangiales > Polyangiaceae > PMG-095. Next base: position 1,342 of record DASQDA010000533.1, on the reverse strand, counting down.
CACGGCCTGGTGCTCAACGACGGCGAGGCCCGGCTGCTCACCGGGAAGAAGAACCTGATCGAGGCCGCGCGCGAGGTGCTGAAGCTGGGGCCGAAGTTCGTGGTGATCAAGAAGGGGGAGCACGGCTGCCTGATGTGCTCCGCCAGCGACACGTTCGTGCTGCCCGCGTTCCCGGCCGACCGCGTCGTCGATCCGACCGGCGCCGGCGACAGCTTCGCCGGCGGGATGATGGGCTACCTCGCCACGCAGGGCGGCTCCATCAGCCCCGCCACCATCAAGCGCGCCCTCGCCTTCGGCACCGTCGTCGCCAGCTTCACCATCGCCGACTTCTCCCTGGGCGGCCTCCAGTCCACCACGCGCGACCGCATTGACGAGCGTTGGCTGGAATTCAAGCAGGCAATGAGCTTCTGATATTTGCGGAACATGAATGGACACGATTCTTCCCGAACGGACACGAATAAAGAGCAGGGCAACTAGATCGTTCTATTCTTATTCGTGAACATTCGTGTTAATTCGTGTCCATTCGTGTTCCCATTCTTTTCTGACGCCATGCGGCTCTTCCTCGCGATCGAGTTGCCCGAGAACGTGCGGGCGCACCTGCTCGGGGCGCGGCAGCGGCTCGAGGAGGCGTTGCCGAAGATCACGTTCACCAAGTTTGAGAACCTGCACCTCACGCTGAAGTTCCTCGGCGAGGTCGAGCCCAAGAAGGTCGCCGGCATCACCGAGTCCATAGCGAACATCCGCACGGCGCCGATCGAGCTGTCGGGCGAGGGGATCGAATGCTTCCCCAACCGCGGGCCGATCCGCGTGGTGACGGCGGCGATGCGCGGGACGCTGCCGCCGTTGCGCGCGCTGGTGGAGAGCATCGAGCAGCGCTGCAAGTTCCTCGGGTTCGAGAAGGAGCAGCGCGCCTACAAGCCGCACGTGACGCTCGGGCGGGCGCGGCCTGTGCTGTCGGCGAAGTTCCGCGGCGTCGCCGGCGAGGCCACCGCCGACCTCTGGCCCGGCCCGAGCTTTTCACCGCCAGAATTCGTCCTGATGGACAGCCAGTTGAGCCCCAAGGGATCGATCTACTCACCCGTCGCCAAGTTCCCCATCGGCCTCTCGGGCGAGGCGCAAAAGTAGCCGAACAGACCCGAAAATTCCTCGCATTTGCGCTGGCCAAGCGGCGCTGCGGCAGCTAAACTTCGACCTAACACGCTGGACCAGGACGGCATGGTGACTTCCGTCGAGTCCAGCGGTGATCCGCGACCGCCAACCGGCCTTCGGGCCTCGCGGCGGAACCGGTCACGCCCGCGGCGTCACGATGGAGTGGACGCTGCAGCCAAGTCACCTTTCGCAC
>DASQDA010000532.1:0-5108 GCA_035634435.1 Polyangiaceae bacterium | reverse complement strand
AGCGGCGCCCCCAGAAAAATTTGTCCACCGTGACGGCATAGAACGCGTGCACGAAGTCGGCGATGGCTGGCGTCAGGTCGCGCCCGGTCAGGATCTCGATGTCGACGCCCTGGGCCATGGCCTCGCGGCGCTCACGGCGGATCTGATGCCGGCGCTTGGCGTTGAAGCGCGACAAGAAGTCGTCGAAGCACGTGTAACCGGCGTTCTGCCATTGAAATTGCACACCCAGGCGCCGAGCAAGGCCGCCCGAGACGAGGGCGCCGGCTTCGGCCTCGGTTGGAAACAGCACATGCGCGCTCGACACGCCCAGCTCCGAGGTCAGCCGCCGCAGCGCCGCGGCCATCACCGGCAGCAGCGTTGGCACGTCGTGGCCCGGCCGCACCAGCAGTCGGGAACCCGTCGCAGGGGTGAACGGCACGGCCACCACCAGCTTCGGATAGTAGGGCGAACCGAGCGACGCCTCGCTGAAGCGGGCCCAGGAGTGATCGAAGACGAACTCGCCTTCGCTGTTGCCCTTCAAGTAGGCGGGCGCGAAGGCGACGAGCTCGTCGTTCTGATGCAACGTGAGGTGCAGCGGCACCCAGCCACGCTCGGCGCTCACACAACCGGTGCATTCCAGCGCGTCGAGCCACTCGTAGCTCAGAAATGGCGAAGTGTCCTCGCGGCACAGCGAGCGGTAGGCTGGCTCACCGAGGGCGCGCAACGAGGACCAGGTGCGGAGCTCGTAGTCCATCAGTGGGATGCCGGGCGCGCTCGCAGCTTCGGAAAGAGGAGCTGCTCGAGCTCTGCTCGCGGCTTTCCGAGCTCGCTTTCCAGGTATCGGAACACCACATGATTGAGACGCCCGCCCGGCGGCTTCGCCACGCCCTCGACGAACGTCGGTGCGCAGTGCTCGTTCAGCTCCGCCGCTACTTGTTCGGCGATCGCACGGGCAAGGGCGGGCTCGAGGCACCGCACCGCTCCGAGCCGCCGCTTGACGGCCAGGGCGACGCGCATGCGCCTGTGATAGGCAACGATGCCCTCGATCCACGCCTCCCCTTGCTCGCCACTTTCCGCGCGCGCGACCGCCGCCAAGCGCTCATCGAGGACCTCCAGCGGGAGCGCATCGAGCTCGCGCAACGCACCGGGGAACTCGCCGGCAAGCGCGCGCAGCTCTGCGCTCGCAACCCCCCCGCTGCGCCGCCGCCACTCGGTCAAGGTCCGGTACTTGCGCCCGAGCGCAACCAGCTGAGAGCGGGCAATCGAGGTCACCAGATCGAGCGTAGCACTCGCGAGGGTGGCCGATTACACCTACATGAATTTCCGGAACCGATAGGCGATGAGCTCGAGCAAGCGATCGCCCAGGGAACGGTAGCGAAAGGCCACCGCGTCGACCTCTCGGCACTCGAGCAGGTCGCGCTCGAACGCCGCTTCCATGGCCTGGCCGAAGCCGTCGTCAAGCACCGTGACATTCACCTCGAGGTTCGAACGCAACGACAGATGATCCAGGTTGAAGGTGCCGATGGTGCTCCAGCGCCCGTCAATCACGGCGGTTTTCGCGTGCAATATGCCGCGCGTCCACTGGTACAGGCGAACACCGCGTCGGAGTAGGCGTGTCCACACTGCCCGGCTAGCCCAGTTGACCACTGGCACGTCACTCTCGCCGGGCACGATGATACGAACATCGACGCCGCGGCGAGCTGCCCGTACCAGTGCCCGCAGCACGCGTCGATCCGGGATGAAATAGGAGTTCACCAACCAGGCCCGGCTCCGCGCACGATAAAGGTGTGACAGATACGCGCGCGAAATGGCGTGATGGTTGCGAAAGTGTGCCTCGCCAAGCACCCGCACGCGGCCGCCGCCGACATCGGAGCGCCCGGGCGGCAGCGAGTTGAAGCCGCGCGGCGGCCCGAGCGGCGGTCCCCCCTCGCTTCGCCAGGCTTGCTGGAAACAGCGCATGAAGCCGCGCACCGCGGGTCCTTCCACGCAAACCATGTCGTCGCGCCAACCTCCGCCTTCCTCTTCTTCGGGCAGCCATTGATCGGCGATGTTGAGGCCGCCGGTGAAGCCGATGGTACCGTCGATGAGGAGAATCTTGCGGTGGTCCCGGCGCGTCAGCGGAGCCAGGCGGAAACGCTGCTTCCAGGGCGCTACGGGGTTGAATTCGATGACGTGAACGCCGCTCGCCGCCATCGCCTCGAACATGGCGGGGGAAGCCGCCAGCGAGCCAATGGCATCGTAGATGACCGCAACTTCGACGCCGCGCTCGGCCGCGGCGCACAAAGCAGCTGCAAAGCGCTGCCCGATGCGATCCGAGTCGAACCAGTACATCTCCAGGAGCACCTGCTCGCGAGCGGCCGCGATGGCGGCGAGCATCGCCGGGTAGGTCTCGCGGCCGTCGCGTAGCAGGCGGATGCGGTTGCCCCCGATGAAGCGTTCGTCAACCTTGCGAAGGCGCCACGGAATGCGCTTTTCGGGGGTGGAACCGCTGCCCAGGGCCATGCTCGCTGCTCAGCCTACACCTTCGGCCCCGGCCTTCCGCGTCCATTCCACCGCTGCCACGCTCGCCGGTGGAGTACCAGCCAAAGGTCCGGTCGCCCTCCGCGCGGGCGGTGAGCTACCGCGAGTAGCAGCGCTGAAGCAGAAGTCATGTCAATCGGGTTCCGAGCGGCTGGCTGCGCGCTATGCTCGCCGGAATGCGAACCGCGCGTGAGTGGCTGTGGGCCGCCGGCTTGGGCGCCGTCCTGTTGGCGGCAAGCTGTCAAAGTCGAGAGCAGCCTCCGGTGTATTATCCGCCGCCGCCGGGCGCTGGCTACGGGGGCCAGCCTGCCTACGCACCCGCTCCGGGCGCTTACCCACCGCCCGCACCGGGTGCCCCCGCGATCCCGCAACCAGTGCCGGGCCCGCAGCCCACGTTGCCCCCGGTTGCTCAAGATCCGATCAATCTGGTCGACCTGAATTTCTTGCGCGGCCGCGCTCAGGCGGTGCTGGTCGAGCTCGTGGGCAATTTGCCGCCCGCGCAACAAGGGCGCGTGCGCGGCATCCCCCTCGTCGTGGACAGCGAGGTGGGCGAGGTGAACGCCTACGCTGCTTGTACACAAAGTGGCAAGACAGCCATGGCCATCAGCGACGGCTTGCTGGACGTGGAATCGCACCTGGCTCAAGCGCGCGCCCTGGATGAGCTGTTCGGCTCGCGCAAGGTGGACGAGTACGTGCGTTATCTGGCGGCTAATCAGCGACCCAAGAGCCCGGTCGTGCGACCGCCGCCCGGCATGTTCGACCCTGCGCAAAGCGTGGACGCGCGCAAAGTAGCGCGACAGCACCAGCTGCTCGATGAGCAGATCGCCTTCGTGCTCGGACACGAGCTGGCGCACCACTATCTGGGTCACCTCCCCTGCACGAGCACATCGGTGATCTCGGCTGCCGAGGTTGGCAGGGTGCTCTCGGACGCGGTTCCCCTCTTCAATCAACCCAACGAGCTCGCCGCCGACATGGCGGGCGTCAACAACGTCTTGACCACGGGCTCGCGACGCACTGGCTATCGACTCACGGAGGGTGGGGCGCTGCTCACGATGCAGTTCTTTTCTGGCATCGACCAGCTGACGCCCGGCAGCATCATCTTCGGCTTCGAGCGCTCGCACCCGCCGCCGGCCCTGCGCACACCGATCATCCAGCAGACAGCGGCGGCGTGGCGGGCCACCGGCGGCCAGGGGCTGCCCATTCTCGGCTTTTAGCGGCAGTCGATTGGCCGCAACCCGCTGCCGGCGAGAGCCGAGCAGGACCGTGACAACGAGGTCGCATGTCGAACAAGACGGAACAGCCGAGCGCTCAGCAGCTGCGCAAGGCGCGTAGGCAGGGCGATGTGCCGGTCTCGGCAGCGCTGGCCCAGGCAGTCGCGTTCGTGGCTGTGCTCTGCCTGTTACCGACGGCTGCGCGCGCTTGTTTCGCCGCGACCGCGGAGCTCTCAATCTCCGCGCTGCACGGGCGTACGTTGTCGGCGCGGGAGATGTGCGCGGTGATTCTGGCGCTGACGCTGCCCGTGGTCGGCGTGGCAGCGACCGTGAGCGGGGCTCTGTGCTTCGTTCAGACGGGCGGGTTGATTGCCTGGGAGCGCGTGCAGCCCAAGCTCGAACGCCTCGATCCTTGGGGCGGGCTCCGCTCGCTCATGAGCCCCACACGCTTGCTGGGCGTGATCCGAGCACTGCTTGGAGCGTTGCTGGTGGGCATTGCCGTGGTCTTGGTGCTCCGCAAGGTGCTGCCCTCGCTCGCTGCGACGCCGGGCGAGCTCGGCCCAAGTATGGCGCTGGCGGCGAGCAGCGCCCTTCAGCTAGCGTGGTACAGCGCCGCGGTCGGACTGGTGCTGGCCGCTGTCGATGTGGTGATGAATCGGCAGGCCTGGCTGAAGCGCTGGATGATGAGCCGCGACGAGCTGCAGCGCGAGCACAAAGAGAACGAAGGGGATCCCGAGCTCAAGGCTTCGCGCAAACGTGCCCACCAGGAGATGCTCGCCAGCGCCGCCCTCCATGCGGTCAAGGACGCTACCGTGGTCATCGTCAATCCCACTCACCTTGCAACGGCTCTGCGGTACCGCGAGGAAGAGGATGTCGCGCCGCTGGTGCTAGCGCAGGGCCAGGGCGACCTGGCGCACAGGATCGTGCAGGCCGCTCATGCGTACGGTGTGCCGGTGGTGCAAGACGTGCCGATCGCCAGGCTCCTGCAAGAGCTCGAGGTCGGTCAGGAGATCCCCGAGGGCCTGTACGAAGCAGTGGCGGAGATCCTGCGCGAGGTGTGGCGCGCCGAAGAGGAGGCGCGCCCGGCGCTCACTCCTTGACGCGGATCTTAAGCTTCAGCGCCGCAAGCTCCGATTCCACGCTGGACTGCTGGTCGGCCACCGGCGAGTCCGTCTCGAGCACACGGAACTTCGCTTCGAGCTCGTCCTTGCTGAGCCCGGTGGGACCACGGGGGTGCAGGAGGTCGTCCACCTCGCGTTGCGCCTGAACCGAAGCCTCGACCCCCTCAATCTGGTCTTCCATGCGACGCAGCTCGTCGAAGGGTCCTGCGCCGGTCCCCTTCTTGCCCAGCGCCTCGGCGCCGCCGCCGCTGCGAGCAATCTGCACTTGCGTGGCGAT
>DASQDA010000531.1:0-7796 GCA_035634435.1 Polyangiaceae bacterium | reverse complement strand
GTGTCCGGGGGTGACTGCGACCAGCGACGCCTACGCCTGGGCGATTCACCAGCGCGTGCAAGCCGTGGACAAGGAGCTGCGCTCGTACGCTGCATATGCCGACAAGCGGCGCTGGCAGCGCCATCTGCGCGAGCGCAGGGCTGCGCTTTCGCGGAACCTGAAAACCTGCGAGCCCTGACGACCCGAGGACTCCCATGACGGTCATCGAGCTGCACCGCGGGCGTTTCAGCGTGTCCAGCGATCCGCGCCGGTTGGACCTCGCCAAGGTCCAGCAACTGCTCGGTCGGACCTCGTGGTGGGCCAAGGACACATCTCCGTTGACGCTGGCTCGCGCACTGGCGGGCTCACTGTGTTTCGGCCTGTATGCAGATAGCCGCCAGTTGGGCTTTGCGCGCGTGGTGACCGACCGCGCAACGCTCGGCTTCCTCACGGACGTGGTCATCGACGAGCCGTTTCAGGGGCAGGGGCTGGGCAATTGGCTAGTGCGCGTCGCTTGCTCACATCCGGAGCTGCACGGCCTGCGGCTTTTCCTGGTGAGCGCCGAAGGGCTTACCCCCTTGCAGGGGGAGCTTGCTACCGACCCGGGACCAAGCAGCTTCTGCGAAGTTCGTGTGCGTCTGCTCGGCGCAGATGAGGGCCAGCTGCTCAAGCAGCTGCGCCTGGCCGCGCTTGCCGAGTCGCCCGACCTGTTCGGCGAGAGCCTGGAAGCGGCGCTTGCCCGCAGTGACGCCGAGTGGCGGGACCAAGCCGCGAGCCTCGCCGCGGCAGAAGGGCCTCGCGTCTTCGTGGCCGAGCGCGGCCACGGTCCTGCAGGCCTGGTGCTAGCCGCCGAAGATCCGGTCGACCCGCAGACCGCTCGGCTGGGAGGTCTGTGGGTCGACCCACCGGCGCGCCGAGCTCGTGTCGCCGTGACGCTGGTGGATGCAGTGCAGGCCTGGGCTGTCGCGCTGCGGCGGCAGCGCCTGCGCCTGTGGATTCATGAGGACGCTCTGACCGCCCGCTGCGTGTGGGAACGGCTGGGCTTCACCTATGACGGGGGCAGCAAGGCCCTGCCCAGGCAGCCCACGCGTCGCTTGCTCCAGATGACGCGCGAGCTCAGGCTGCCTGAGAGCTGAACGGGCGACCAGCGCTCTGCGGCGCTCGGCCGCGTACGGTTGCGTGAGGTCGCCAGGAGAGCTAGGGTTTGCGCCCTTCCGAAACGAGGCTCGACCCAATGGCACGCGTAACCGTCGAAGATTGCCTGGAAAAAGAAGAGAACCGCTTTGCCCTGGTGGTGCTCGCCTCCGTCCGCTGCAGGCAGCTGATGAAGGGCGTGCCCTCCTTCGTGAACACGAAGAACAAGCCGGCAGTGAACTCGTTGCGCGAAATTGCGGCAGGTCGCGTGCGCTTTCATCGGACGTCGAGCGACGTGGTGAACGAGTACATCGCCGAGCTCGGCCGCGGCGCGTACTGAGCCATTTCGAACCCCGCGCATGGCCCGCAAGAAGCCGCGCGTAGGCTCGAACCGACAGCAAGCGAGTCAGCGCGCGGCGGCGAGCACCGTCGCCAAGCGTTCTGCTGATGCGGCGCCGAGAGCGGGTGGCACGACCGAGCCTTTCACGATCCGCGACTTCGGGTACGCGGGTGATGCCGGCGCGCAGGCCCACTACGCGGATCCCGCTTACTATTCACACACCTATCGAGATCGACGTCACGACGTCGATTATTACGTCCGCCTGGCGCGGCGTGCCGGGGGACCCGTGCTGGAATACGGGGTGGGCAATGGGCGCGTGGCGCTTCATGTCGCTCGCGCGGGTGTCGATGTCGTCGGCGTCGATCTGGCGAGGCCCATGCTCGACGACTTCACCCGTCGCCTGGCACACGAGCCCAAGTCGATCCGCGAGCGCGTGACGCTGCATGAGGGCGACATGCGCAGCGTGCGCTTGGACCGAGAGTTCGCGCTCGTGACTGCGCCGTTCAACGCCATCTTGCACCTTTACGAGCGCCGCGATCTGGAGGCCTTCTTGAGCTGCGTGCGCGCTCACCTCGCTCCGCAAGCGACGTTCGTATTCGACTTTTCGATTCCGCAACCAGCGGACCTCGCGCGCGACCCGGAGCGGACCTTTCCAGCTCCAGCGCTGGTGCATCCCGAGACGGGCGCGCGCGTCGGCTACACGGAGCGCTTCGAGTACGATCCGTTGCGACAGCTCTTGCTCGTGCGGATGCAGTTTACGCCAGAGGACGGCAGCGCAGCCTACGTCGTGCCGCTAACCCATCGGCAGTACTTTCCTCGGGAGATGGCGGCGCTGCTCCATTACAACGGCTTTGGTGAAGTACTGTTCACGGCAGACTTCACCGATCTCGCCGCCGATCGCTGGGTGGACTCCATTGTAGTCCAATGTCGTCAGGAAGCGCGCTGCGCCGCGCTCGACGACGGCGATCCGCCCGCTGCAAGCCACGACGCTGCGCGTGGTGCTTAGCGCCCGCGGGAGAGCTCACCGTTTGTCAAGCACGTCCCAGCGTGTTGCGGTGTAGTCTAGCCGCGTGCTGCTTGCAGTCTTCCCACGAGCGCGCCGCGTGCTTGGCAACGCGGCCGCGGAGACCTCGTGCTGAAGGAAGCGCTCGCTCAGGAGCTCTTCGACCTGGTCTCGGTGGGGGTCATCGTCTGGGAGCTCGATGGAACCGACTCGCTGCGACTCGCGTACGGCAACGGCACCGCCGCGCGTCTGATGGGCAAAGATTGGGCGGCGCTGCTCGGCATGAGCGTTCAACGCATCTTTCCCACGGCGGACGCCTCGCGCCTCAGTCGCTACGCGACGCTGGCGGAGGTCTGCCGTACGCGTGTTCGACACGATTTCGGCGTGCTGTGCTTCGCGGAGGGGAGCGTACCCAGCGAGCGCTTCGCCGTCACCGCGGTGCCGGTCGGCGAACGCTCCGTCGCCATCGTCTTCGAGAGCGTGAGCGCGCTCCGCGCGGCGGAGCTCGAAGCACAACGGCTCAACCGCTTCCTCGACTCGATCATCGAGCACGTTCCGGCGATGATCTTCATGAAGGACGCGGAGCTGCGCTTCGAGCGCTTGAACCGCGCGGGAGAAGAGCTGCTCGGCCGCCCGCGAAACGAGCTGCTCGGCAAGTCCGACTACGACTTCTTTCCCAAGGAGCAGGCCGACTTCTTCGTCGCCAAGGATCGCGAGGTCCTGCGGCGCGGCACGGTCGAGGATATTCCAGAGGAGCCGATCGAGACGGCGCAGGGCACGCGCTGGTTACACACGCGCAAGATTCCCCTGCTGGACGAGAACGGACGAGCGCAGCATCTGCTTGGCATCTCCATCGACATCACGGAGCACAAGCAGATCAAGGATCGTCTGAGCGCCTCGCACGAAGCGCTCGAGCAGCGAGTCAGCGAGCGCAGCGCACAGCTCGAGCATCAGATCGCGGAGCGCTCGCGGGCGGAGCGTGCTCTGGCGAACACCGAGGAGCAGCTGCGTCAGGCTCAGAAGATGGAGGCCATCGGCCGGCTCGCGGGCGGCGTCGCTCACGACTTCAACAACATCCTCTCGGTGATCCTGAGCTACACGTCGCTGGCGCTCAGCTCGGTGGGCTCGGTGCACCCGCTGCACGCGGACCTCTCCGAGATACGCCGCGCAGCCGAGCGAGCGAGCGACTTGACCCGTCAGCTGCTGGCGTTCAGCCGTCAGCAACTGCTGGCGCCGCGCATCGTCGACCTGAACCGCATCGTGATGGGGTTGCAGCAGATGCTCGCCCGCCTGATCGGGGAGGACGTGGAGCTGCAGGTCGAGCTTGCTCCGGGCCTTCACGACGTGAAGGTCGATGCCAGCCAGATCGAGCAGGTGCTGTTGAACCTGGCGGTGAACGCTCGCGACGCCATGCCCTACGGAGGCAAGCTTCGCATCGAGACCAGCAACGTCCTGCTCGAGGCGGCACACGTTCGAGAGCTGCTGGACGTCAGCGTCGGCAGCTATGTCCTGCTGTCGGTCAATGACTCCGGTACCGGTATGGATCGCGAGACTCAGGCGCGCATCTTCGAGCCCTTTTTTACCACCAAGGACCAGGGGCGTGGGACGGGGCTCGGCCTCTCGACGGTGTTCGGCATCGTCAAACAGAGCGGGGGATCGATCCTGGTCGAGAGCGAGGTCGGCAGCGGCACGACCTTCAAGCTTTACCTGCCGAGCCTGGGGCGGCGCACCAACAGCTCCGAGCCGCGCATGCCGGCCATCGTCGCTCATCGCGGCGGCGAGAGCGTGTTGCTGGTCGAGGATGAAGAGCAGGTGCGCCGGGTGGTGCTCGGTGCGCTCCAGCGCGCGGGCTACCAGGTGCTCGAAGCCAAGAACCCGCTCGAGGCGCTCGCGATCGGCGAAGACCTGCAGACGAAGATCGATTTGCTGCTCACCGACGTGGTGATGCCACAGCTCAGCGGACCCGAGCTCGCCAAGCGCCTGCTCGCTCGGCGCCCTGGCTTGCGCGTCTTGTGCATGTCGGGTTACACCGACGACGCGGTGTTGCGCCACGGCATCCTTCGTTCGGAGATGGCGTTTCTGCAGAAGCCGCTCACGCCCGATACCCTGCTCGGCAAGGTGCGAGAAGTGCTGGACGCGACGGGCGAAGTCGACGGCAGCAGCGACGACCCGCGCTGATTCACCGGTCCGAGCTCAGCGACAGACGCGGTTCTTGCCGCCCGCCTTCGCACGATAGAGCGCCTCGTCGGCACGCTGAAAGAGGCTTGGCGCATCGGTGGCGTCGAGCGGGAAGGCAGCGAGACCGATCGAGATTCCGGGTTTTAGCTTGATGCCGTCCTTGACGAACTGGCGACGGTTGATGGCCCGCAGGATGTCCTGTGCCACCTGTTCGGCGCTGTCTATGTCCATGCCTGGCAGAGCGGCGAGGTACTCGTCGCCGCCAAAGCGACAACCGATGCCACGCTGAGCCAGCAAGCTCCCGATCACGTGGCCTGCTTCGGAGATGACGTAGGCCCCGAACAAGTGCCCATGCGTGTCGTTGATGGTCTTGACGCCATCGAGGTCCATCACCAGCAGCGACACCGGGCGCCCGCTGCGGCTCGCTTCCTCGAGCAGGCCGCGGAAGTCAGCGTCGAACTTGCGCCGCACGAACAGACCCGAAAGATCGTCGATGTTCAGCAGCCGTTCCACGTTCTCGTTGTAAGCCTCCTGCAACGCGTCCTGCAGCTCGAACGAAACGGCGGTGGTGCCGAACAGAATGCGGTCGTTCGGCTGCAGCAAAAACTCGGGCCGCGTCTCTCCATTGACGGTCGTCCCGTTCGTGCTGTTCAAATCGAAGAGGGCCCAGCCGTCACCGCGGTCTTCGATGCGCGCGTGGTGCCAGGAAATCAACGCGTCACTCAGAGCCAGGTCCGAGGTCGGGTCGCGACCGATGGAAACGGAGCGCTCGACGATGACGCGGGTTCCTATCTCGTTGCCCGTGAGCACCACCAGGATGGGCCGGTGAGGCGCTTTGATCTTCCGCAGGACCTCGTGCCCAAGGCCTGGATTGTCGCTCGCTCTCAGGGTCTTGGGCGCACCCGGAGGGCGCTGCCCGGGACCTCGGTTCGACGACATGACAACGAGCTTACCATGGCACGCGACCCCGACGGCAGCTCGCGGCGCCGAGCTTCGAGGCTGACTTCCGGGGCCACGACGCCGGGGGGCCGCTCGCGCGGGGCTTGATCACTGGCGCCCGACTGCTTAGCTTCGGTCTCGTAATGCCCGCTGACTTTTACAAAGATCTCGGTGTCTCGCGCGAGGCGACGCCTGACGAAATCAAGAAGGCGTACCGCAAGCTCGCTGGGCAGCTGCACCCTGACAAGAACCCGAGTGACAAGAAGGCGGAGGCCCGCTTCAAGGCCATCAACACGGCGCATCAGGTCCTGAGCGATCCGGAGAAGCGGAAGCTCTATGACGAGTTCGGCGAGGAAGGGCTGCGCGAAGGCTTCGACCCACACGCGGCGCGGGCCTATTCCCGAGCCGCGACTGGCGCGCGTGGCCGAGGACGCGGGGAGGTGCGACTGGAGGATCTTTTCGGCGGCGGCGCCGGGGCCGCCGGCAGCGCGGGCTTCGGCGATCTATTCGGCGACCTGTTCGGAGGCGCGGGCGCAGGCGGCGCTCGGCGGCGCCCGAGTGGACGGGGCGCGGATCTTCAAAGCGAAGTGGTCATCGACCTTCCCTCCGCCTTGCGCGGAGCCGAGCTCAAGCTCCGGCTGCAGGATGGCGGCGACGAGATCACGGTGCGCGTGCCGCCCGGGGCGGGCGATGGAGACAAGGTGCGCGTTGCCGGGCACGGGGCCCCCGGCAATGGTGGCGCGGCAGGCGACCTGCTGATCACCATCCGCGTCAAACCGCACCCGTTTTTCGAGCGGTCCGGGCTGGACCTCTATCTCGACCTGCCCATCACCGTGGGTGAGGCGCACCGGGGCGGCAAGGTCCGCGTGCCCACCCCCGAGGGGCCGGTGACGCTGACGGTTCCCAAGCACGCGCAGAGCGGCCAGGTGGCGCGGCTCAAGGGCAAGGGCGTGCGACGCAAGGCGGAGTCTGGCGACCTCTTCGTGCGCTTTCAGATCAAGCTACCGGCCGCGACCTCCCCCGCCATCGAGGAGGCTATCGACACGCTCGACCAGGCGATGAAAGAGGACGTGCGAGCCGGCATCAGCTTCTAGTGTCGTTGCCCAACCAGGCCTCACAGCAGTCTGGGGCCCCGGCTCGCCCCTTCATTCCGCGTCGGCGGTGAGCTCGGCGCTGCCCCGCACGCGCGGGAGCCGGTCGGTCGCGGCGCCGTTCGAACCCTCGCGGAGCGCGCCGTGGTCATCGTACCGGTTGAGCTCGGCCACCACCTTGCGCATCAGAGCTTGTTTCTCGTGGAACGGTTGAAAGCTCGATTTGAAGCCGGCCAGGATGATGGACTTGATGTCCTCGAAAGGAACCCCGAGCTCGGAGTGCACCAGAAAGAGCTCCTTCGACGCGCTGGTGTCGGTGATCAACCGGTTGTCGGTGTTGACCGTCACGCGCAGACCAAGGTCGAAGTAGAGCTTGAGCGGATGGCTACGTAGATCGCGCACTGCGCCCGTTTGCACGTTGCTCGAGGGGCAGCACTCGAGCGGCATGCGGTGGTCGTTGACATAATGCAACAGATCCCCGCTCTCGCGCAGTCGGCAGCCGTGCCCGATGCGGTGGGCGCCGCACACATGCAAGGCCTGCGCGATGGACTCGGGACCGTAGGCCTCCCCGGCGTGAATGGTGCAATTGATGTTGTTGTCGCGGACGAGCTGAAATGCGGCTCGATGGTGCTTGGCGGGAAAGTCTGCCTCGGCACCGGCGAGATCGAAGCCGACCACCCCGCGACCTTTGTAGGCGACGGCGAGCTCGGCCATCTCGTAAGACGACTCCGGAGAGATGTTGCGGATGCCGCACACGATGACGTTGGCTTTGATGCCGTGCGTTTCGCGGGCTCGGCGCAGACCTTCGAGCACGGCCTCGACGACCCGCGTCAGCTTCAGACCGCGGCGCGTGTGCAGCATCGGTGAATACCGCACTTCCATGTAGCGGACGTTCTCTTCGTGAGCGTCTTCGGCGAGCTCGAAGGCGATGCGTTCGAGCGATTCCTCGGTTTGCATCACCTGGAGGGTGATGTCGAAGCCCCTCAGATACTCGACGAGGGAGCCGAAATGCTTTCCACAACCGATGACCTCGCGAAGACCTTCGACGGTGTTCGCCGGCAATTCGATGTGGTCTCTCTTGGCGATATCCAGGATCGTCGAGAGGCGTAGCGACCCGTCCAGGTGGACGTGC